>JAPPMR010000455.1 GCA_028818995.1 Candidatus Poribacteria bacterium
GTGCTAACAGTGATCGTGACCAAACTTACGCACTTCCTCGGACACAAGAATCTGGACAGGAACGCGATCCGTGGGATGTAGAGCATTACGCACTCGTTGAAGACGATGATGATGACGATGATTGGCCTGATGATGATGACTTTGATGGAGTTCTTCCACGTGCTGATGACCGAGATCAGAACGGGATTTTAGATTTCCAAGAAGATTTTCTCATCTTTGAGGCTGATCCACCGATCTTTACTGACTTAATTGACTTGAATAACAATGGCACCATCGATTCGCTGGAAGATGATTTTGAACCACAATACGAATACGGTATTGATCGTGATGGCTATCATCTCAAAGCAGAATACGACTTACTTGATAATCTTTCGCTTCAAGTCGGATGGTTAAACGAAAGTGAAATCTCAAGTCGGCGAAAAAATGATTCCAAATATCTTCACCTAACTTACCAACGTGATATTCCTGATTTTGGAATTATTCTCTTCCAAAACCGATTTGTCCGAGTACGAGACGATATCCCCGACTATACTATTACCCTTCGTGTTGGGGAATTAGAACCTGAGCAAATTACTGACGAACTTGATTTTTATAACGCTCGCGTAAATACGACAACACTTCAGTTCACCTACACTGCTGTTCCTAACCTCACACTGGAAGCTAAACTCCTTGTTGTTCTGCAGAAACAATATGAACAGGATGAAGAGGATGCGGTCTTCTTAGATGTTGAGTTTGACGAGGCAGCAGATTTGTTTGAACCGGATGAGCGTGTTGATTTTCTGGTCCCTGATGAACAAGTTCGTATTAGTGGGGAAAAACGTGAATTTCCATTCTATCCTGACCACGGCATTAATGCACTTGACGCAGCAGATACAGGTTTGATCTATGATGCCGAAAACTGGAAGACACGGCGTTACCCTGAACGGAATATACGCAGCCAACAAGTTATTTTGAAGGCAAAATATGAAATCCCACTTGGAGACCTGCCTTATATTGACAGAATTGGCGAAGATTTCACGCTGACGCCTATGGTTAAGTATATCTGGGACCGAGCTTTTGATAGAAGTGCTGAAGAAATTGGCGACGCGTTGAACTCACGGTTCTACGTTCCTACTGATAATGAACCCGTGGAATACTTACGGTTCAATCGTCGAAGTCGTGAAGATGTTCTCGGTGTCCGTCTTGATTACCAGTTCACACCAAGCATGAACATTCTTGGTGGGTTCCAATATAGGAAGTTTACGAACCGAGATAAAAACTTCAGAAACTATTTGGCTATTTTCCCAGCAGATGAAGCGGTTCCAATTCTTTACCGGCCAGATTTGCGAACCAGAATTTTTGAAATCCAAGCCATTAACCAAGGTAACTGGGCTGGATTCAATATCGTCATTCTCGCGGGTTACCGCAGAACGACTATCTTGCTCCAACACACAACAAGTAACACTACGTTTGTTAGAGCAATGATGGGGTTCTAAATTCGTTAGAGGGTTTACTGGACGCGACCACTTCGTGTTCAGTAAACCTCCTATGGAATTACTTTTTAATATCTTTGATGTTGATTGTCAACAAAAGCGTAACTTCTTAGGCACTCAGGTGTTTATAATTCTGAAATAGTTGATAGACCTTAGCAGCACGTTTGAGCACGTGCCCTTTACATATTAGATTATACTTCTATAGAATATAGAAAATTTACTGCCGAATCGGCATTACCAAAGGAGAACCAGGACGAATGATTCGTTTAAGTTTAATTTTAATGTTAGTTGCCTGCATGTTTATGTCTGTTGGCATTGTTATGGCACAAGATGAAGAAGCAGCAGATACCCCAAGCGCAGATGCTGCCGATACTCAAGGAGCAGAAGTCGTAGAAGGTGGGGCAACAATTAGAGGTGAAGTTGTTGATACGACAACAGACCAGAATCCGATTGAAGGAGTAGCTGTTAAAATCGTCAACACTTCAACTGGTCAAGAGGATATAGTTGAAACAAATAGTGACGGTATCTATGAAAAAACAGGTCTTCCTGCTGGTCGTTACACGATGAGTTATGCTAAAGAGGGTTATGGCCCTCGAGTTGGCAAATCTAAAGTGGTTGCTGCTGGAGGTGAAATATCTGAGCGAATTAAAATGAGAGAAAAAGACACTATTGTCTCTTTTTTCAAGAAATTTGGGTTCGTTTTCTATCCATTAGCGATCTGTTCTATTGTAGCACTAACCTTCATTATTGAACGACTTTTCACGTTTGTACGAAGTCGTTCACGCATCGGCACAGAACAGTTTATAGCAAGCATTGCGGATTCATTGCGGAAAGAAAATATTATGGAAGCTGTTTCGACTTGTGAAGAAGCAGGCGGTCCCCTTGCTAATGTGCTAAAAGCTGGACTCCTCAGATATAGCCAAGCTCAGATTGAGGAACGAGATATTACCAAAGAGGAAATCCAAGAAGCGATTGAAGAAGCAAGCCTTCTTGAAATACCTGAATTAGAAAGAAACCTGCCTGTACTTGGTACAGTCGCTGTGGTTTCACCGTTGTTCGGTCTGCTTGGAACTGTTACTGGTATGATTACCGCGTTTACCACTATCGCCCTTGAAGGTACCGGTGACCCGCAACAACTCGCGGGTGGTATCTCACAGGCACTTCTCACGACTGCTGGTGGCTTAACAATTGCTATCCCTTGTCTGATTTTCTTCCAACTCTTTGATAGTTGGGTCAATAGACATATGGTTGAAATCTCTCAGGTTTCTACAGAAATTGTTAATCAGTTGATTGTAGGTGAAGCAAACGCTTAAGCATGGACCGGGCGGGTATGTTTCTACTCGCCCTTGTTCTACATACATAAATGGAGAATCGAAATGCAACAACTTGGTGAAGCCAAATTGAGTCTGATGGCAACGCGAATACGGGAACGTAAACCGCCAACTCTCAGTATGGCACCTATGATTGATTGTGTGTTCCTGCTTCTGATTTTCTTCATGGTGTCAACAACTTTTACCCCAATGCCGGGAATCCGAGTGCAACTTCCACCTCCCGGTGAACCTTCAAAAGATAAACCGAAGGGACTCGTTATCAAAATTGATAATCCAACAACCAATGATAGGGACGGCACAATGCTTTTGAATGGGGCAGTTGTACAGTTTGAGGAAATGTTTTCATTACTTCTCAATGCACCTCAAGAACAGAAAACAATGCTCATTATCCAATCAGGACGAGAAGTTCTGCATGAACAGATTGTCACAGTAATGGATACAGCAAAAGATGCGGGGATTGATAAAATTGGATTTGCGATCACCGCGCGAGAATGACGCGCGTAATCATATTGCGGTCTTACCGCACCAACAAAAAGGAGAATACTCATGGCTCTCCAAATGAGTCGTAGACGGAATACTTCAAGTGACGACGATATCCCGATGGCACCTATGATTGATTGTGTATTTCTGTTACTCATTTTTTTCATGGTTTCTGCCATCATGCGGGTTCCGCCGCCTTTTAGTGTTACGTTACCGGATTCCTCAACCGAAAACGAATTTCCGAGGAAGAAATATAACTTGTTTATCAGCAGCGACGGTCGAATTGCTATTGATGATCGAGAAATGCAAACTTTGGAAGAGGTGGGGTTCTTTATAGCATCCCATGAACACCAAATTAGCACCTTGATTATTAAAGCGGATAAACGGGCGAAGCACGGACGGGTGATCGACGTAGTAGAACGAGCAAAAATGCGCTCAGCCAAAGTTGAAGGTCTTGAAGTTGCTTTTGCCGTTGCTGAGGACGATTGACAAACCATAGTTGAAGGGTTAAGATCGCTTGTGGGGATCTTACTTTGACGAAAGGGTCGTAGTTCTCTTTTACCTTCAATTATACTCCAGATGATCGCTGGAATTAATAATGTAAAGCCTCTAATTGAAATTTCAATTAGAGGCTTTTGCTATGTTTTTATAGTAAAATCCATAATTACCTTTACATTAGCGAGGTTAGGAAGAAATCAACGGTATGAATGCCGTTTAGGCATTCCCCGCCTCGCCAGCGGTGATGGTGTAGGGTTTGTTGTTCATTGAAATGTGAACATATTTTCGGATTTTACTATAAGTTATTGTCATGTGTTTATGTTATGTGAACACTCCTGTGGTAGATGTAGTTAGGAGACCAATCCCACCACAGCGTATACATAATTCCAGACTTTACCTTTTAGGTTTTCTCTTGCGAACACGCCGAGTTTGTGTAGGTGGTGGAGGCGGTGGCGGTGTAACAACTTTCCAGAAAAGCGGTAAAAACGTATCCCAGTTTGCAAGAATTTTCTCTGCCCGTTGGCTTCCAGTCAACTCAAGATGCTTTTGTATCAAACCGATCAACATATCCTCGTCTACTTTTTCGGTAATACGTGTTAACGTAATAAGTTGTCGGTTGATTTTCTCCCCAAACTGCTGGTTTTCGTCCAGCACATAGGCACTTCCACCTGTCATACCTGCTCCAAAGTTTCGTCCTGTTTCTCCCAATATTACAACAGTGCCGCCCGTCATATATTCACATCCGTGGTCACCAACACCTTCTACGACAGTAGTGGCACCGCTATTCCGAACACAGAAACGTTCACCTGCTCTGCCTGCAGCGTATAAGGAACCACTTGTAGCGCCATACAACACAGTATTACCAATGATAGTATTTTCATGTGTCTCAAAGCGAGCATCAGGTGAAGGTTTGACAACCAGTTCACCACCTGCCATACCTTTTCCAACATAATCATTTGCTTCACCAGTTAGGATAAACTGGATGCCACTGATACAGAACGCCCCAAAACTTTGTCCTGCACTTCCTGTGAAGTAGCATCGGATAGTCTCTTTAGGCAACGGTGTATCACCATATCGAAATGCGATTTCACCGGATAACTTAGCACCGACTGTTCGGTGCGTATTACGTATCGGATATGACAGCTGAATCGGGTCTTTGTTTGCGATGGCTGTTTCAGCATCCTGCAGAATTTGGTCGTCCAGAGGTGTATCAACACGGTCATTCCGTTCTTGTAAATGATAACGCGGACTTTTCCCTATTGGATCAGCGGATGAGAGTATCTCAGTCAAGTCAAGTGTTGCTGCCTTTGGATAATCAATTAAGTCCGCGAGTTCCAACAACTCCGGGCGACCGATAATATCATTTAAACAGCGATGCCCCAGATTCGCAAGGATCGCTCGCACCTCATTTGCTACACCGAGCATAAAGTTAACAACCATTTCAGGTGTCCCAGGATATTTCGCCCGAAGTGCGGGGTCTTGAGTCGCAACACCGACAGGACAAGTATTCAAGTGGCACTGACGTGCCATCACACATCCTGTCGCAACCATCGCAGTTGTGCCAAAACCGTATTCTTCTGCTCCTAACATAGCCGCAATAACGATATCGCGTCCTGACCGCATGCCGCCATCAACCCGTAATACTACGCGATCGCGTAGTTCGTTTTCAACGAGTCGGTGTTGTGTTTCCGCAAGTCCAAGTTCCCACGGCGTTCCAGCGTTTTTGATGGAGCTAAGTGGAGATGCACCGGTACCACCCTCATGTCCACTTATTTGGATTACGTCTGCGTATCCTTTTGCAACGCCTGACGCGATAGTACCAATCAAAAACTCTGATACCAACTTTACAGCGACTTTTGCACGGGGGTTCACCTGTTTTAGATCGTAAATTAACTGGGCAAGGTCTTCAATCGAATAGATGTCGTGATGTGGTGGCGGTGAAATTAAGGGGACTCCTGGTATGGAGTGACGAATTTTCGCAATTTCCAATGTCACTTTATGTCCGGGAATTTGTCCGCCTTCCCCAGGCTTTGAACCCTGCGCCATCTTGATTTCTAATTCCCGTGCGGAAGCAAGATACTGCGGTGTTACGCCGAAACGCCCAGATGCAACCTGTTTGAGAGCACTTGATGCGAGGTCACCGTTCGGTTGTCTTTCAAAGCGCCCGCTATCTTCACCGCCTTCACCGCTCCCCGATTTGGCACCGAGGCGGTTCATCGCAATCGCTAACGTTTCATGTGTTTCACGACTCAACGCGCCAAAAGACATGCTCCCTGTGGTAAAGCGGCGAACGATATCCTCTGCAGGTTCTACTTCTTCAATGGAAATAGGGTTACTCGGCTTGAAAGCGAGTAAATCGCGTAAACTGGAAGGTTCACCCTCCTCAACTGCTTCTGCGTATTCGGTATAATCTTCAACTTCACCGCTTTTGACAAACTTATGCAGTGCCTTAAATACAGTCGGATTAAAGGCGTGAAATTCACCATTTCTGCGAAATCTGAAATAGCCTGCTTCTTGTAAGGACTTTCTTTCGTCAGTCGCGCCAAAAGCTTTTGTGTGAAAATGGAGAGTTTCTGCGGCGATGTGTTCAAAACCGATACCGCTTAACCTCGATGGTGTGCCAGTAAAACAGTGATCAATAACCGATGCATTAATACCGATAGCCTCAAAAATCTGTGCGCCTCGGTAGCTTGACACTGTAGATATACCCATCTTTGCCATAATCTTCAAAATGCCTTTTTCAACTGCTTCCTTATAGTTCGTAATTGCTTGTTCTGTTGAGAGTTCCTCAAATTCATCGTTCTCAGCAAGTTGAACAATCGTGGAAAAGGCGAGGTAAGGATTGATAGCATCAGCCCCATATCCGAGTAGCACAGCGTAATGATGTTCTTCACGCGGATCGCCTGCTTCAACGATCAAACTGACTTGTCTACGTTTGCCCTCGCGGATCAAATAGTGATGCACAGCACCTACCGCAAGTAGCATTGGGATAGGTGCTAATTCAGCATTGACATCCTTATCACTCAAAATCAGAAGCGTATTTCCAGAATTCACCGCATCTAACACGTTTTCACACAACGTATCAAGAGCATTTTCCAAACCCTGCGTCCCAGAAGCGACTGGAAAACAGACAGATATCGCGGTATGTTTGAACTCAGGCAAGTTTTGTGCTTTCAAAGCTTCCAATTCTTCATTTGTCAATATGGGTGAAGTGAGTCGAATTACGCGGGCATGCTTTTCGGTTTCTGTCAGCAGACTGTGCCGTTTCCCCAGATATGTTGTTAGGGACATTACCAACCGCTCTCTGAGTGAATCAATGGCAGGATTGGTGACTTGCGCAAAAAGTTGTTTAAAATAATGGTAAAGCAGACGTGGATTCTTTGAAATTACTGCAGGAGGCGTATCGTCTCCCATTGACCCAATCGCCTCTTTGGCTTGTAAAACCATCGGTTTGATAAACCGTTCCACATCTTCAATCATATAACCAAATGCTTTCTGGGGTATCTCTAAATTGTCAGGGACTGGTGTTATCGTCCCAAGAGGCTGAGGTTTTAGTTCATCTAAATGCGTAATCTGCTTAACCCAATTTGCGTAAGGCTTTTGATTCGCCACCTCGGTTTTAATGTCTGTATCCGTGAGTAATTGGCCGCGTATAGTATCAACAGCGATCATCTGTCCAGGACCTAAACGTCCCTTTTTGACCACACGACTATCATCCAATTCAATAATTCCGACCTCAGAACCCATTACAACGAGGCCGTCATCGGTTACTTTATACCGAGCAGGTCTTAGACCGTTTCTGTCTAAACTTGCGCCGACAATATTTCCATCTGTGAAGGCTACAGCAGCGGGACCGTCCCACGGTTCGCTAACACAGGAAAGGTATTCATAACACGCTTTCAGAGCAGGCGGCATATCCGATATCTGCTCGTAAGCCTCTGGCATTAAACACATCATTGAATGGAGAATGCTGCGGTCAGAATGTGTTAACAACTCCAGCACGTTGTCAAGACTCATTGAATCGCTGCCGTGGGGGTTGATAATCGGGGCAAGTTTCTTGATATCTTCATTCCATACAGGAGAATTCATCTCTGCTTCACGGGCGCGCATCCAATTCCGATTTCCCATCAACGTGTTAATCTCACCGTTGTGAGCAAGCATTCGGAACGGTTGTGCAAGCGCCCATGTAGGCGAAGTGTTTGTACTATACCGTTGGTGGAAAACTGCTAAGGAAGCTTCAAAGTCAACGTCCTGCAAATCGGAATAGAACATTGCAAGTTGGGGGGCAACGAGAAGTCCTTTATAGAGAATGGTACGGTGCGAAAAGGAGGCAATGTAGAATTCGTCAAGTTTCTCTTCTGTAATCCGATGTTCTAATTCTTTACATAAAAGATAGAGACGTTGTTCGAACTTGTCAGCAGGAATATGGGTTGGTCTGCTAATAAGCACCTGCTGAATTGACGGCATTGTTGCCAACGCCTTTTCTCCAAGAGCAGACTCATCAACAGGGACTGAACGCCATCCTAAGAGTGGGAATCCGTATTGCTGTAAAATGTCGGCAACGATTTCGTGTCCCCGTTCTTGTGCAACGGGGGCATTCCCCGGCAGGAAAATCATGCCGACTGCAAGGTCATTAATTGAATTTAGTCTTACTCCGAGCGTCTCTAATTCTTTCTTAAATAGTTTCTCCGGAATCTGTGTTAGGATGCCTGCACCGTCGCCTGTCTTTGCATCAGCTGCAACAGCGCCACGGTGTGTTAAATTCGTAACTGCTTGTATTGCCATTTCCAAGATAGCATGACTTCGACTCCCTGACCGGTTTGCGATAAAACCTACTCCACAGGCATCTTTTTCATATAAATGTTCGTGCATTTGTAAACTCATACTCCAAGTAATCAAGATTATTGGTATCCGTTAAATTTTTGTATCATCAGAAAAAATAAGGTATAAAGACTCGGATACCGCGTCTATATTAGACGTATAGGCATTTTGCCCTTAATTTCTGAATTCGGTAATTTTTTCTTCAATTAATAGTATACCTTAAGTGCGGTGAATCGTCAACAAAATTTTTATCCTGAACGCCTCAACTTGACAACCCTCCCCTATTGTGATAGAATTATATTCATCTCAGAAAACAGGAGCAGATATGGCTACGTATGATGTCGGAGTTATCGGTGGCGGACCGGGCGGTTACGTCGCTGCCATCAGAGCAGCACAACTTGGCGGCACCGTTTGCCTCATAGAGAAAGGTGAATGGGGCGGAACGTGTCTAAATAGAGGGTGTATTCCAACGAAAACCCTCTTTTCTATTGCACATCTCGCTGAACAAGTTCAAAACACGCCAGCTCTGAATACCCAAAGCACAACCGTTGACTACTCACAAACATTAACACATAAGACAGAAGTTATTGAAAAACTGAAAGGTGGGATTGGACAACTTCTTAAAGCAAACAAAATTCGGACCATCAACGGAAACGCTTCACTTGCTGACAAAAACACAATTGCCGTGAGTAAAGCAGATGGCACAACCGAACAGATAAACGTGAAAAACGTTATTATTGCCACTGGGTCTGAACCTGCTGAACTCCCTATCTTTGAAATTGATGAAACCGATGTATTGACTACGACAGGTATTCTTAACCTCACAGAACTCCCCGAAAGTCTTATTATTATCGGCGGTGGTGTTTCAGGATGTGAATTTGCCTCCATATTCAACGCTCTCGGTTGCAAAGTGACCGTATTAGAACAGCTTCCTACAATTTTGGCAACTGAAGATGTCCAGGTTGTTCGTCATATCCAACTATTCATGAAGCGAAAGGGTATCGCTATTCAGACAAGGGCGAAAATTACTGGCGTTGAAAAGTCAGAGGAAGGTGTTACAGCAGTGCTTGAATCAGGTGAAAACCTGACAGCACAAAAGATGCTTATTTCTATCGGTAGAAGTTACAATTCGGAAGGTATAGGGTTAGAAAAGGTTAGAGTCCGCACAGAAAACGGCAAAATCGTTGTGAATGAACGGATGCAGACGAATATTCCCAATATTTACGCTGTTGGCGATGTCGCCAGTCGGTATCTGTTGGCGCACGTGGCTTCTGCTGAAGGAAAGGTCGCAGCACAAAACTGTCTCGGTGAAACGGCTGAGATGGATTATCAAGTGATTCCGTGGTGTGTGTTCACACTCCCTGAAATTGGACATGCGGGTATGACTGAAAAAGAGGCTACTGATGAAGGATATGAGGTTAAGATCGGCAGGTTTCCTTACGGTGCAAGCGGCATGGCGTTAGGGATGGGAGAAGCGGACGGTTTCGTCAAAACCGTCACAGATGCGGATAGTGGTGATATCCTCGGTGTTCATATTGTAGGTGTGCATGCGTCAACGCTTATTCATGAAGCTGCGGTTGCTATTCGTTTGGGGGCGTCTGCGATGGATATTGCACATACTGTGCATGCACATCCAACGCTTTCTGAAATAGTGATGGAGTCTGCTGAAGCGGCGTATGGTCGTGCGGTGCATGTGTTTTAGGTTGTGTTTACTTACACCACAATAATGTAAATGCGAAATTTGAGGGTGTTTAAAGTAGGGCTATGGTATACAATAGAGAGACACAAGACGTTACGTAGGACTTTGTTATGTTAATTGAAGGTTGTGTCCGAGTATATCAACCGACAACATTTCAGATGCCGTTGATGGTTTTACTGAATACAAGACATAAAGTTATAATCGTATAAAGTTTCCACGGATTTGGCGACATGCTGTAATCAGTTCCAGTGTCTCGTTTGCTGCCGAACTTGTAGTATCAATAATCATGATCATTTTTTAACAAAAGGACTCAATATGAATAAACTAAAAGATAATTCAGATCAACTGAAAATTGCCCAATGGATTGTGTTTGCTATAATTGCCTTAGGCATCTTGGGTTTAGTAAGTCTTTTCGTGTACCTAACAGTAACACGACCTTTAACTAAATTGGAGATTATCCTATTGCAATTCATTTTCTTAGCAATAGGATTAGGAATAGGATTCGGTGTTTCATTCTGGGTTCGGCAAAAGGCTGTTGAAAAGGCTGTAAAAGAAACGATCACGCCACACGCCCGATCTGCGTTCAGACGCCTTGCCTCTCTTTACGATAGTCTTTTACGGGCATCATCAGTATTACGAACATTAAATGCTTCTCCAGCCCCTGATGACTACCGAATAATATTTTCCAAACTTGACGCAATTGTTAATGAGCAACTAAATACGGCAGATGATGCGTTAGAAGATTGGAGAGATATTGTTCCGGAAGATGCGGATGAGTTAAAACAGAAACTACAACCTAACAACGTGACATCGGGTGATAATGAGTGAACCGACTGACAGATAGGTGGCACGAGTACTTAACGCACTCGGAACTTTACACCGATGCAGTATTGCTATCTGTTTTGATATGATAGATACTCAAGAGGAACTTTTTATCGCAGCTACCTACCCAACAAGAAAAGCGAACATCGATGGAAGTTCGATCCATTGCTTGTTCGCTTATGCCACCCAAATGGATAGAAAAGTACGGAACATTGAGAATAAGAAATATTGGGCAGAATCTATGTCATGACTCACTGAACAAGAACAACAAAAAATCATTCGTTATATTATTAAGATGACAGTATGAAATCCATCACAAAGATCAAAAACGCATCGCATCCTGAAGTTCCCGATACCGCGCCTCTATTTCATCAAACTGCACAGACTTCTGCCGATTGATACTGAAATCCTCAATGTTAAATGAGGCGACAACAGTCCCATACATCATCGCTTTACGGATTGAACCTTCCGACACATCACCAACAGAGGCAAGATAACCCATAAAACCACCAGCGAAACTATCGCCTGCGCCTGTGGGGTCTACAACGCTTGTAAGCGGGTATGCTGGCGCGCTAAAGAACGATGATTCTGTGATACTGATTGCACCGTGCTCACCTTTTTTAATGATAACGCGTTGAGGTCCTTTTCGTAGGATTGCCCGTGCTGCGTTCAATAGATTAGATTCACCCGTTAACAACTTTGCTTCACTGTCGTTCAGGATAAGAATATCCACGCGTTCTATTGTTTTTTCTAACGCTTCTCGCTCCTCATGTATCCAAAAATCCATCGTATCACAGACGACCAGTTTTGGATTTGATGTCTGTTCAATAATGCTCAGTTGCAATTGTGGTGGGTCATTTGCTAAAAAAAGGTAGGGCGTTTCCTTATAAGCGTCAGGTAAAACGGGATGGAAATCAGCGACAACGTTCAATTCGGTAAAAAGCGTATCGCGCACATTGAAGTCTTCAGCGTATTTGCCTCCCCACCGAAAGGTTTTACCGTTTTCTACGCGCGTTAATCCTTCAAGGTCAATGCTGCGGGTTTGAAGAAAGTCAGTATACTCTTGTGGAAAATCAGCACCAACAACGCCGATAAGTCTAACGGGATTGCCAAAGAAACTGGCGGCAACAGCAGCATAAGTGCCAGAACCGCCAAGCACATCTTCAACCCGTTTCTGTGGTGTTTCTACGGTATCCAAAGTAACCGTCCCGACAACCAACACTCCCATTATTTTCTCCATCGGCAATACTAAAACGTTCCGGGACGGTTTTTATTCTCACGCATTGCCCTGATAATTCTGCGCACACGACGCACTAAAATAACACCAAGCACAATTACAAGAGGATATAGCATAAAATCAAGTAGTGTGGAAATAGTCGGAGGGAATTGAACCTTACCAGAACGTGCTAACCATATTGGCAGTAAAAGCAGTGCGGCAAGGAGTAATATGACTCCTTCCCAGATTTCTGTCTTTTTCATTAGTTTTCTGAGAGTGTCTAAGTCAAGATTATGTTCCCATTTCCCACGAGTTGAGGTACTTCTCCTGCTCAGCCGTGAGCGTATCAATTTCAACGCCGAATGCGGCTAACTTCAACCTTGCCACTTCCTCGTCAATGGATTCAGGAACATCGTAGACCCGATTTTCAAGTTTCTGCTGGTTTTGGGCAATATATTCAAGGGATAACGCCTGATTCGCAAAACTCATGTCCATGACGCTTGCGGGATGTCCTTCTGCC
>JAPPMR010000506.1 GCA_028818995.1 Candidatus Poribacteria bacterium
CTTCTATCGTTAGTGGTGTGTCGTGCTTTGATTCAGGGGATGTGGCTTGCAACGCATCTAAAATATCTGCAGGTTTTACTTCCGCCCGCTCTGTTGGAAACAATGTATCTTGTGAAAGTTGACGTTTTCGCTCAAGGAGTTCATGTAGTATGACATCAAAGGTTTTAAACTCGCTGTGGGTAGCCATTGGCAAATAGATATGCACTGGCCGTTTTTGTCCGATACGGTACACTCTATCACTCGCTTGATCTTCTTTTGCAGGATTCCACCAGCGACTATAATGAATCACATGGTTTGCTTCAGTGATATTTAGACCGACACCAGCAGAAAGAGGTGACATGATGATAGCGTTGAATCCTGGAGTATCTTGGAAACTATCAACGGCTTGTTGACGACTCATTTTCATTGAACCTTCTCTCTGTTTACTTCCTGGCGTATCCCCGTTGACAATAGAAATATCCCCCAACTCAAATTTTTCCTTTATAACGCGCGCGAGAAGATGCTGCGTCTTACGTCGTTCAGCAAACAAAATTACCTTTTCACCAGCAGAATGAATGTCCTTAAGAAGTTTCACCGTTACCATTAGTTTAGCGGACTGTTCGATCAATTCAGAAATAGCAAGTTGCTCCCACTGCGAGTCTGATAACAGAGGATGGTCAGAGATGTCGCGTAATTGGTGAAGAATATGTAAGATTCGATTACGTTGTTGCGGTCCTGTGGATCCACTATCTTTTGTGGATTGTAGTGCAGCTTGATAACGTTCTACTTGTGTCGGAGGCATTTCTTGTTGACAATTTTCAACATGAATGTGTTTTTCGGGAAGATCATCCAGAATTTCAGTCTTTAGTCGTCTTTTCAGATGAACACCAATACGTTTACGAATTTGCTCGCCAAGTGCCCGAATATCTGTCTCAGGTTTTTCAAGAGGGCGGCAAAATTCAGTATTGAAACTTTTAGCACTATCAAGATAGCCTGGTGCCACAAAATCGGTGATACACCACAAATCCATCAGCGAATTTTCTACAGGTGTTCCTGTCATTGCGATGCGAAAATCTGTATTGAGTGCTTTCAGCGCATTCGTGACAAGTGTTCCTGGTGTTTTGATACGTTGTGCTTCGTCAATGATAACCGTAGCCCAATGGATTAACCCTAAATCCAATTGGAAATCTCGAACAGTCTCATAGGTAGTTAGTACTACATCGGTTTTTTGGAGACGTTTCACATTAAGCGCGCCTCGCTTTTTCCGTAATTCCCTTAGCCGTTCTACACCTTCTATCTTAGGAATTTGGATCTTGTTGGCTTCGGATGGGTCAATTTTATAGTTTTGCAGTTCTTTTCCATATAACGTGATAAAATTCAACGCGCCGTTGTCAAAAAACTTTGGATATTCCGCAGCCCAATTTTCTAAAAGTGCAATTGGAGCAACAATAAGATAAGGTTTGTGTTGTGATTCTTGCGAACGATATCTGACATGATGCCATTCCAGAAAGCAGAGGACTTGTAACGTTTTGCCAAGTCCCATATCATCAGCAAGTAGGCCTCCTGGGTAGGCTCGCTGCCAAAGCTGCTGTACCCATGCAAGCCCTTCCTCTTGATGCGGTAGCAGGTCAATTTCTCGTTTAATGTTTGGTGTAGATTCAAGTAGATGCCGAAACGCCTCTTTGTTCGTTGGCTTAGGCGTTGGCCCCATGAAACCTGACTCGTCAATATTTTCTTCAATGATTAATACAGGGGTTTCAGATTTTTCGCCTTGTTTGCGTCGCGGCTTTTTGCGATCTCTGAGTTGGTCTTCAATAAATGGGAGAAACTCCTCAAGATCACGAGTCGGAATCTGTTCTCCATTTCGTGTCACATGACTCTGACCAGTCCGCTTTGCCTCCCTAACCACTTCCTTTAATTCGGTAAGTTCCTCTTCGGTTGTAATCGGAATCTTTGTGCGCGTACCTGATTTATCATCCTCAACTAAAATTCCAGGAATCCATTCACTTTTGTATGGTGAAACAAATGGATAGACCCTCGGTTGGTAAATTCCAATTTCAAGGACACGTTCACTGAAGGATAAAGTATCATCCGTTGGATCAAGTTCAACGATTTCAGGATCAAAGTATGCTTGCGGATGTTTGGCCATCTCCGCAAGTTGTTCGCGAGAAACACGCCGATTTTCTTTAATAGATTCCAACGCTTCACGTTGTTTCTCTTGAAAAACGACGCGGGTTCTGCCACCGTCGGGACACGGTAAATTATAGGTGGTTTCAGAATTAGGAAATTTATCAAAGAGTTCTTCAAACTTTTCGCTGTCAACCCCTGCTACATCAGGAATAATTTCAATATCATTCCCAGACTCACGCAAGCGCAAGCGAACGGTTTCCGGTGCAACAACTTCATTTTGGTTAAGGTAAAGCTCAAGCGCAGCACCTGTCTCTTTTGCAAGACTTTTTATCTTTGCGAATTCAAGCAGATTATTTTGAAAATTTTTCTCAAAATCCTCGCGTGCATTGAACGTATCCAAAGCCTCCAGAAGTACAAACTGTTCGTGTGACAAGAGATATACCCAATTCTTTGTCAAACGCAAAATACAGCCAATCCGTTTGGGATGCAAAGGTTTTCGGTCCGGTTGTAGAAACTGATAATTGTACCGAAACTCTGTCTGATTAAATGTCCCATGTGATCGGATTTCAATATCAAACGGATACGGTTCTGACAAACCGAGTCTCTCTTGTTCAACTGACTCAAGTTGGCATATTTCCTCATTTGGGATGTGAATTCCACTGTCTGATGATTCTGCTTGGCCGTTATCAAGTAGTTCCTTGAGTAACAGCCATTGTGCTTGTGCCTGGTGAGCATCTGTTGGTAGGTTCGCGGCGTATTCTGTAAGAGACAAGTTTTCTGATGGTGAAGTAAACAGAATGCCGGTCAGTGTTTCTTGCCAGTTTAGTTGTGTTAGTTCTGATTTATTTTTTTGGAATAGATTTCTCATTTTACCGTCCTAAGACCGATAACTTCGTTCGGGCACTACCCCAAGTTCATTGTAAATCCACGATTCAAATCTTCCTTGCCAAGAATATTTCTCAGAACCGACGTGATTGACACGGTGATCAACTAAAGCTATGTTGCGGAGAGTATTCACACGACGACTGTGAGAGGTATTCATCGTATAATCAGAGGAATCTAAGTGAAACGGCATCTTAGAACTATGATAAACATAACAGGCCGCATTTGTACTAAACTCAACAAAGGTGTACTCTCCCATTTGAATAATGAAAGCATGTTGGTTGGAAGTGCCACTTGTCAATGTAGCGGGTTGACGTTCTCTATAGAATTGCAGAGCTTCTGGATTATGTTGAATAAGTTTTTCTACATTTTCGCGTAACACCGGACGACAAAAAGAAATATGCTCAAGATAAGCCATCCAAAAAGCTTTTCTGTAGGCAAATTTTTGATCATTGCAAGCTTTAGCCACAATATCAAAGAAAAATTCAAGGTCTGCTTCTGTAAGCCATTTTGTAAAGATTTTGCGCGCTTCAGTCGAGACTCCATGCCATTTTACATCAGCACCAGCAATTCGCGGATCTTGCCATTTTCTGAGAACATAAGATTGGACGGGGGCGCGGGCGTGTTCAGACGCATCTAATCCAAGTGTTTCAATAAGTTTTGACAAAATGGAACGACTTGTTTCATCATTTTTGTGCTTCTCAAGAAAGTTAATAACATCTGTAAGGACTTCTCTATCTAAGTGTCTAATAAGGGAGACAAACCCAGTGGGTGTGTGCGTTTCAACACTTGTCTGAACACTATTTGAGTTTCTGATAAGTGAAACAAACGCTTCTGCAACTGCACTAAAATAGGGATAGGTATTCATATAATCGGGCAATTCAAGAAATGACCAAACATCTGAAAGTTTCCGATTGGAGCGAAGCAGTTCCATAGCAAGTTGCGTCGCGCTGTTTTCTTCACAATACCATGCCATGTTTGTCTTCAGTTCTTGCGCGAATTTCCGCTTTCCGTTGTAGTCAGTCAAATGCTTTTTGATAAAAGCGCGTAGCATTCTGGCATTTGGTGCATCCCATGTTTGTAGCAACGCATTGAAAATTCCCGGAAGATTGCTAATACGAAAATCGTCCCCGATTAGTTGTAAGGCATCGTGCAGTTGCGGTGTATTTACAATTCGGGGCTGTTTCTCTTTTGAGAAAGTCAATGCCCATGTGAGTTGTCGGATTCGTTTAGAGGTGTTAAATTCCTGATGTAATTTACCATCCCGACTCGCCTGAATGAATAAGTGATAAATTTGGCGGAGGTCTTCTCGATTCGGTTGTTCGTAGTCAGCATTCCCATGTTTTTCCACAATTTCCTTAAGGGTATTGAGGTTTTGTTGACTGGGTTTAGAGGGTTGCGGTGCGCACCGAGCAAACACTTCGGCATTAAAATCAAATTCTAATATTTTTTTAGCAGAATTCACAATTACTCCTTTGAAGGTGAAGATAAACCTGTTTCTATTTCCAATAATTTCTCGACTTTTGGAGAAACGAGGTCCCAATCTCTCAATCGAAATTGGAATTCAACGCGACGGTTTTGGGCACGTTTTTCCTCAGTATCATTATACTTGTTTATCCACTCTTGCAGCTTAAGTATGGGGGTTTGGGTACGTTGTGCCTCTGTTTTATTTGGCACAATCGGTTGGGCAAAACTTCGCCCGTTAGCAGATAATATTTTTTTCAGTGCTTCTCCGTGAGGAAATGCTCCGAACTCCTCCGTATACAAATATGCTGCCACGCTATTTGCACGACGCAAACTCAAACCAAGATTGTGATTCCAACTACCAACGTTATCAGTATGTCCTTCAATAATCACTTGTGCAATATGTTCACTCACATCTGGTTCAGAAAGTAAAACCTCCACGTATTTGGGAATAAACTGACGGAGAAATCCTTTACCCGCTTGCTTCAGTTCATCTTTTCCGAAATCGTACAGGATACCCTCTTTAATTCGGATCACTCCCGTGTCAGGATCTACTTCAACATCAAAATCAGCAAGTTCTTTAAGGAGTTTTTGAATAAGTAGTTTCTTAATCTGTTCACGTTCATCAAGTTGTTGTAATTGGTTTCTTCTTTCCTCCATTAAGTTTTCAAGTCGTAACATAACAAAAGATAGTAGCAGCACAAAAATTAATAGTAGCCCTGCCATCAAGTCACCTAATGATAGACTGAATGGGTTTTCGTCTGTAAGTGTTTTAGATTTAGAAGGTGTCTTTCGCATTATCTGTTACTCTACCTACGTATCAACCGTTCAATTCTATCGTTCAAGTCTTCAAAGTTATCTTCAAGTGCTTCAATGCTGCTGGAAAGTGCTGCAACAGCTTGAGTAAATTGATCCGAGAAGGCAATAAGATAGGTATTAATTGTCTCGCGAGAAGAAACTGCATAGGTGTTCAACCCTTTTTCAATTTCTGAAAAAATGCTTTGCAACCCTTCATCAATTGTTTGGAAACGTTGTGTTGAGTTGTCTATCAATTGCAGTGTCTGCCCGTGTAAGTTTTCAAGTTGTTGAATTGTTTCACGATTTTCAGTAAGATATTTTTCATTTTCTTGATTAAACACCGTACTTGCTTGCATTAGTTGTCGTCCTGCACTTTCCAGTTGATCTGCTCCCATAGTCAACTGTCCAGAAAGCGCTTGAGTTTTTTCTATAATTTGTCGGACACTTGATACGCTTGATTCCATCTCTGCTAACATTTTTTGTCCACTTTCGAATGTTTCCATTGAATTAGTAATTTGAGCGTTAAAGGCTTTAGTTTGTTCGTTTTGTTGCTGTAAAAGTGTTTCAATACTTTTTTCGGCATCTTGGACAGTTTCACTGAGTCTGCTGGTAATTTGATCCATTAGTTGTGAAATTTTATCTGTTGCATCGACAGAGGCTTGTGATGTTTGCGAGGTTATTTTATCAATCGCATCTTGTTGTTCTTTGAGTGTCTCAGTCATTGAGTGCCGCAGTTCAGTAATCGTTGTTTGAAGTGTTTGAATACTCTCTTGAGAAACCGTCTTCATATTTTCCATCTGTAGATCTAATTGTTCACCTGTTTGTTTTGCAGCTAAGTCCACAACTGATTGGAGTGTGTTAATCATTCCTTCCAACATGTTTTTCATCTGATCTGTCTGTTCTTGAGACGTTTCTGCTAACAATTGGTGAGTCTGATTAATCTGCTCTTGTATACTTGCTATCATCATTCCAATCTGATTTGGTAAATCCTTTAGACTTTGACTTGCTTCACCGACGGTTTTAGCAAGTTCTTCCATTTGCGTCACTGTTGATGCAGATAGTGACTCCTGAAACTTTTCAATGAGTTCTTTGATTGCCTCTGCAGAAGATTCCTCTTTTTGCTGGCGCAATTCTTCAATTGCCTCCATTAATTTTTCAAGGATCGGTCTTAATTGTTCTAAAATTGTCGTGCTGAAAGCTTCAACCGTTTTGTTTAGTTCGCTTAGTATTTCTTGTCTACCCTCCCTCATAGCACTTTTTATATCATTTCCAAAATCTGTGAATAAGGATTTAAGTACTGCTGTCTGTTGTTCAAGTTCATCTTTTTGTTTCTCTGCAATCTCTTCTTGAGTTTTCAGTGTAAACGGTAGGTCGAGCGCACCTTGTAAATTCGCAATTTTACGACTTACCATGCCGATGCCCCCTTTCTCCAACCAATTGAACAAAAGCGAAACCAACATCCCCCAAACAGAAGTTACAAATGCAGTTGATACACCAGATAAAAGTATTTTAATTGCCTCCTGAATTTCACTGGTCTGCTCAAAGTTAATATTCGAAAACGGTCCCAATCCCCAAACTAATCCAACGAACGTACCAAGAATACCTAACCCGACCAATATAGCGGGAACACTGTTCCAAAATCGAAGATTCATATATTGTCCGATCAGACGTTCTTCGCTAAAGAATAGGGATGCCTCGTCAGTTTTGTAAACCACTTTACGACGCTCAGGTGTAATTAGTGATTCTTTAAACTCTTGCCATGCTTTATTAAAGGGTCTAAAGAATTTATCGCTGCGATTAAATATCTCCTCTAACTCGTTCAATATACCTGGATCTGCAGGCCTACCATATTCACTCCCCAATTTATCTATTTTTTTATTTAAACCACTAATTAAGCGTATTCGGCGAATGGTTTTCCAGAGGAAAATCACTAACAGTATGCTAAATAATGCAAAAATACCATAAACAAAATAGTCCGAAATCTGGTCATTAGGTGTCTCTTTCCACGGGAGTAACAATGTTAAAAATTCATTCATATAAACGTATTTCCGTTTTGCGTTTCCTTATGTTTTTGTTGTTTATATCACACGTAGGTCAACATCAATATCCACATCACGCGTCAGTGTGTTCGTTACGGGAGAGGCAGCGAGAGTTTCCTCCCAAAGTTTTTCTAATACTTCGTCATCCGCATCCGATGCGACATAGATTGTGCCGCGCACCTCTTTAAAACCGCTATGCCCCTCCTGTTCTGTGCCGAGAAAAACGAAAATATTG
This sequence comes from Candidatus Poribacteria bacterium, assembly GCA_028818995.1. Next base: position 7,528 of record JAPPMR010000506.1, read on the forward strand.
TCAATCTGACCACTTAAAGATATTTCTAATTCATCAATTTCAATCTTCTGCTGTGATGCGCGAATCTGGAACCCCATCGCTAAACATGCGCCAAGCGCACCGAGGACGTATTCCACAGCACTTGGCGCGGCATCTCGCACATCAAAGCTGGCGGGTTGTCCCACCGACCATGAATGATTTCTGCAGAAAACCTTTGCTTGTAATCCGCCATCCCAATGGATACGGGTTTGCCATCGGTAATCTAGTGCCTGTTCATAAGCGGCATCCGCATCCTGTTCTGCTTCACCACGACGCACGAAGTATTTGTTATGTTCTGGTGATGGTCGCCATCCAAGGTAAGGGTTTTCGGTCATCCGACACCATGCGGGTAGGTCTTCTTTGACACTGATCTCTGTGCTTCGAATTTCCAACACTTCCCCGTCTGGCACTTTTTCCATAGATTTCCGAATCAGTAAAAGCAGCCCAGAACCGCAGTCAAGGTTGCCACCTTCGCATATATGAGGTGTCTGAAGTGAGTCAGGTGCTTGTAAGTCTTCTTCTCGCATTTGCTATTTAAACCTATTATATTTTTGGGAATCTGAGATAAGAATATTTTGTGAAGAATGTTTTGTGTATATTTAGAAGGACTTAATAAAGTTTTTTAGGTAGGTGATAATGGATTATAATTTGGATGTGCTATTTTAAAGGTATCTAAAATGAGAAACCCTCCCTGGTAGGTGTGCCAACAAAGCAATGAACATACTCATTAAACTTTCATAAGAAAACCTATTCCACAGCGGGAGGGAGTCTCTTTGATCAGGCTCAGGATTCAACTGATCCCTGATGGATGTATCTGCTACAGTTAGCAGGAACTCCTTTTCCCGATGTCAATAGGTAATGCTCGAACCACCTGTAGTCAAGAACTCAACAGCCTTAGCACCACCAACAATTAGGGCACTATCTACTAAATTATTTTCATCAAGATTGCGTTTTTTAAAGCATGGGGAACAGACCCAAATTGTTCCACCGACTTCAACGAAATCTGACATGAGTTGTTGTAACGGTGCGAAACCTTCTTCGTGAATATCATCGGCGTAACCGTTTTGCGAAAGATGCACGCCCTCAGTACTGAGGAACACAACCGTTTCAACGCCGGATGCAACGGAAGCATTTGCGACGACAAAACCGACTGTCGCTTTATCCGTGTTATCTTTCGCATGTGTTATGCTTATCATCAGCTTAGCCATTAGGAATTTTCTCCTTTTTTAATATAAAAATAGGCATTGTCTTCACCGCAACAATCTGCGAGAAGTTCATTGCCTTTCATGTTGCACCATGCCGCGATGTCCACAGGGGCACCTGGGTCCACTGCGCGGACTTGTGCAATCTGTCCCGATTCAAGAGCTCTCATGGATTTCAATAGTGCGATAATAAGGTCACCACATCCGAGTTCTCCTAAATCGAAAACCGCATCTGGAATAATATCAGGTAAAATGTTTGTTTCTTCCATATACATAAAGATACCACAGAATCAATCAGAAGTCAATCCAAATTTTTGTAATTTACACCAAATGTGTTTTCTGAGTCTTTATAAATAGCAAGTAGGATTAGATGCATAACCTAATCCTACTTGTCTTCGTAAATTCTCTATGTATATGAGTGCACTATTTTTAGCGTTCAAGCCATCCCGGTAGTTTCAAATCCTCAGATAATTTCCAAGCAGTAAGATATAACGATGCTGTCCAGCGCACGGCTTCACGCGAACGTTCTTTTGTAAAATCAACCAAAGCCGACGATGGACTTTTTAGGTTTTGATAATCGTCCACAAGTTCGTAAACTCGATCTACTAAACTGTGTTCAGCTTTTATTTGTTGGACAATCGCAGGCATCAAATCTCCAACGGTTTTAACTTGTTGCTCCTTAGCGAGTTCAGTTGGATCAAGTTTCAACATTTCAATCGACGCATCGACTTTTTCATGGATACCGCCATGTAATTTCGACCCATCTTTCTGAACGATTCCGTCAAAGTGTACCGTCAAGTGCAAAGGTTGACACATATCCTGTGCGTAGTGTCCGAGAAAACCTGCATATACATAACACTTATATTGTATTATCGGATTATCCGGCCATTTGCGATACTCTGCGAAAGCAACGGTGAGTCGCTCGGTCCACTCTGCTACTGCATAAGGTAGAAATCCAACTTTACTGGGTTTAAGTCCCATTTCTGCACACAACGCAATAAAAGCATCTCGATCTGCAGGAACAGGATTTTCTTTGATAAGTTCAAGATCAAAATAGTGCTCACCGTATTCGGCTGCGCGTGCATGTGGCAAATCTCTATTTTTTGATATATCTGGATCATAACCACAATGTGCAATCATTTTTTCTGCTGTTGCAGAACGGAAAAATTCAGGTAGTTCGTCTGGTAGTGTTTTTACCGACGCTTGAATTAAGATGTCGTGTCCACCGCCCCACCATGCCCACGCTGGCGTGGTAAGAATAAATGAAAACAAGATCAATACGTTAAGGAAACGTTTCATAATTTTCCTCTCAGAGTTGTTTATAGTAGAATCCATAATTATTTATACATGACGGTAGGTTCGGTTTCCTAACCGAACCTGTGTAAATCGTGCGGTTAGAAACCGCACCTACCAGGGAGTGTAAACATATTTTTGGATTTCACTATAAGGTAAAAATAGGGTTTAGTCAGCGGCAAGATATTCACCAGACTCAGCATCCTGCCATTGAAACTGGAGTTCAGCAGTTTCATGAGGTTTAAACACCATCGCAACATCCTCAACAGAAGGTCCCACAATCTCAATCTGACTGAGATCCGCAGTGCCGTAACCCAATTCATCCGCATAGCGGAATAGCCCAATTTCCAACGGTTCAAATCCCATCGTTTTTGAAGTGACAGCGTCCGCTGCAAACACATCACCACTTGCAACTGCGATACCGAGTGGAACGGAATTAGTACCACCCGGACCGTTGCCCTGCAAACCAACTGTGCCATCAACGATTGCAATGTCAGGTTTTAGATGGCGTGAAAGTCGAAGTAGATTAATATTAAGCGTTTGTGCTTCGCGTGGTAGCTCACGATCACCATGACTGTGATAGCCGTGCATTTTAATCCGATCATCCTTGTGTAGTGTCCCCATTATCATATTCTTCATAGCAAGGGTCACAACACCAGCATCATGCGTTTTGGCGATGGCAACAGAAATTGTGCATGGACAGCCCAGAACAGTCTTCGGCATACGGACTGTATCCTCTTCTCGCCCTGAGAGAAATACTTTTGTCTCTACCCATTCTGTTTCTTGATGTAGATCAACGAGTCGAATCGGGACATCGTATTCCGCCTGCAGTGCTTCATAACCGAAAATTTGAAATGCTTCTCCAGAAAAAGACTCATTCGCACCTTCTGCGATAATGACCTCTTCAGGTGGTTGTGGCGTGCTTAATAGAAAGTCCAGTGCACCACGCATTACATCAACATGCGATGAAGCAAGTTGATTCGTGCTGGAAAGAAAATTCGGTTTTAACAACACCTGTTCACGGACTTTTGGTGTGATGTCTTCTCGTATATTGTTCAGTGCCTCATAAACGTTAGAACGTCGTCTGCCAGTTTTGGCAAGACCAACTTTTGTAGCGTTCGTAGCCATAAGGTTCTCCTTTTTAAATCAAAAAATGTATTATGTTTCCATCTGTTTCAAATCATCTAAAATCGGACGTAGAAATCCATTATGTTTTTCTAATAGTGCAGCAGCATCGGTCCGGTTAATTTCTTTTGCCAACATCACAATTGCTATCTTTGCGTTTCCACCTGCTTGCTTTAAAGTAGCATCGGCGAGTGCGGTATCAACCCCAGTAACCGTTTGAACGATTCGGATGCTCCGCTCAACCAGTTTTTTGTTTGAGGCGTGCACATCCACCATCAGATTGTTATAAACTTTCCCCAACTTTACCATGGATATGGTTGTGAGCATATTGAGAACTAATTTTGTTGCCGTCCCTGCTTTCAAACGGGTTGAACCTGTGATTATTTCAGGGCCTACAATCGGCGTAATAAAGTGATCGACAAACGTTTTCAATTCTTCTGCTGGTGGCACACAAGAGAAGAAAATCGTTTTGACTCCGATGGCGTGTGCTTCTTTCAAAGCACCTAATACATAAGGTGTTCGTCCGCTACTGGCAATTCCAACAAGTACATCTTGTGACGTAAGTTGGTATTCACGAATGACTTGGGCACCGCGTTCAGGTATATCCTCTTCACCTTCTACCGCTTTGCGTAACGCTATATCTCCACCTGCGATAATACCTTGAACCATCTCCGGTTCAGTGCTGAAAGTTGGCGGACATTCAGAGGCATCTAATACGCCCAGTCTACCGCTCGTTCCCGCACCTATATAAAATAATCTTCCACCCTCACGAAACGCATCCACGATCATCTCAACCGCATGCGTGATAGCATCTGATTCTGCCGCGACTGCTTCAACCGCCTTTCGATCTTCCTCCTGAAAAATTTGAACAATCTCTGACGTTGACTTTAGATCAATGTCAGTTGAGTTTGGATTTCGCTGTTCTGTAATCACAATAAGATATAAAACTTAGCAATCTTGTTGATTATAGATGTGCCTTTGCCAACAACACTGCGCCATACGCCGGTTCATGTTTCGGGAATATTACGGAACTACCAATGATTATCTTCTCAATCCATCTTTGCAGTTTATCTGCTAAAATAGGTTGGTGTAATAAAATCCCACCGGAAAAAACAATATCAAACGGATGTGTGAGTTCCAATTGCATAACTACAGTCTCTACTGCACATGCAAGTTCACTAAAAGCGGAATCAACTATTTTTTCTGCTTTTGTATCACCGATTTCGATTGCTTTAAACACTACTGCTGCTAACCCTGCTATTTCGTCTCTACTTGCCGCATGTGCCCACCGAATTAAATCGTTCGGTGTATCTAAATCAAGTTTATTCAGAACCAAGTGTGTCAATTCAGTAGGAAGTTCACGTTTATCTGCGGCACGTGCCACTGCTTGCAGTCCTTTTAATGCGATGTCGTAACCACTACCTTCATCTCCGAGCAAATATCCCCAACCACCTGCACGTGCTTCTTTTCCATCCTCACTAATGCCGTAGACTATGGAGCCTGTACCTGAAATAACAATTACACCTTCCTGTTTCCCTGTTCCACCAACTAATGCGATATGTGCGTCGTGTGTTAGGATGCGATTTTTGCTTATTCCTATCTTATCACAAATCTGTCCAATGACCTCTCTGTCTTCTTCACGTCCTAAGCCTGCCATGCCTATGCAGAAA
>JAPPMR010000671.1:0-5346 GCA_028818995.1 Candidatus Poribacteria bacterium
TGTTTTTTCTTTTCATTTATTCACAATAACATATCTAAAAAAATAAATATACAAGAAAAATCACGTTAATATGGTATTAGTCTACCCATTCTAAAATTGTAGGTATCAACAATAATCGGGAATCAGAGGTCCCTCCTACAAAGAGCAGACGGTTTGGTAGGAGCGATCTCCGAATCGCGACCTATACCCATAAATTTGGGTAGACAAAGCACTATGTTCTAAAACCTTGTGATGAAAGAAATTCTATGTGAATCGCCAAGATCATTATCAGGGACAAAAGCGTAATCGAATTGGAAGTCGATATTTGCTAATGAGTCCAACCCTCTTTTCTTAACACCAAAACCTAATGATAATCCGTTGCTTGGATTTTCGGTTTGGCTGATACGATAACCGACACGTGCGGCTACAACATCGTAAAACCATCTTTCAATACCGATATGGAAACTGGGGTATGCGTCAATAAGTGGGAGATTCGCATCTGCAACGAATGCCCAGACTTCACGCGGCGGCATTGCCTCTTCTACCTCCAGTTCAACTTTTTTCCAGATTCTGTAAGCGAACCCCGCACGAAGTGCCATTGGTGGATATTCATCAGGAAGTTTCTCGTCACGATCAGCCTCTTCAAAAAACACACCAGCATTTTGTAGGGTAATACCGACACCAAGATGATTGTCTATCAGTCGTAATATTACGCCGATATCTGCTGCAATGCCGAAAACATTTTGGATGTCTAATTGCTCGGATATCAACTTCGCTGTACCACCAATTGAAGCGTTTTTTCTAAGTGGGTAAGCGAGAGATAAACCTGTAGCAAACCCGCTTACCGTTACAGTGCTATCAGGTTCCAGACTTGGTCCTATACGACGATCAATCTCGGGAAAACTTCCAACCAAACTTGCTCCCCATACGATTTTATTTGTGCGTTGCGCGTATCCAATTGATTGACTGCTAATATCTGCAATCCAGAAGTGCTGCATTGCAGTAAGTTCTCGTGTATGCACAGAAGTCAACCCTGCAGGATTCCAGAAAATAGTGTTAATATCGTTGGCGAGTCCTGTGAACGCGCCACCCATCCCCATAGGTCTGCTTCCCGGTTCGAATTTCAGAAAAGCTGCACCAACAGTCCCAGCACCGTCAGAGATATTTTGTGCGAAACTCTGCGGAACACTTATCAGTAAGGTTAAGATTACAACTGCTACAACTACACTTTTGTGCATTATCTATCTCCTTTTTCGTTTTTACCGTTTTTTGAAGTCTTAGTCAACGACAAGTATTTTGCCTACAGCGTTGGCGCTATTTCCTGCTCCATTGACTGCTTCTAAACGGAACACGTAAAGGCCGCGCGCTACAGCGGTTCCAGATTGATTTTCTAAATTCCATTTAACCTGTGTATCATTCCGTTCCCCTGCTGTAATATTGGAATACTTCTTCGAGTAAACCATATCACCGCCCCAATCATAGATGTAGAGTGTCAAGTCCACTTTTTCTTCCGCAGCGGCATTCAGATCAAAGGAGAAGAAGGCGACATCGTCTTTGGAATGCCGTAATGGGTTTGGCCATCCGAAAGTATTCCCCTTGAAAGAGAAGGAAACTGACATCGTAACCTCACCGACATCGTAAACAGCATAGTTGCCCGCCTTGTCGGTGACACGGAGGTCTAAGTCATATTCCCCTGATCGTGCAGGTAAGAAGTCTGCCGACCAGCGGCTCCAGGGTTCTTCTTGTGCATTACTTTCATCCTCAGCAGGGACAGGTTCAATAGGTTGTCCATCGGGACCCGTTCCAATGATCTCCACAAGCCATACACCGGATGCGGGGATAGGGATTTCACCTTCACCTTGTGGGCGTGGTCGTGAACCTCGTGGGTCAGCAGCCGTTCCTTCAAAAGGCACTGCTTCATCGGTAAACTCAGTTTTTCCACCATCGTTGGTTACAACAGCAGTCGGTGCTGTAGTTTCATAGAGGAATTCTGTTGTGATTGAACCTTTAGGCACAAATCCGAGCAGTTCAGAATCATTCCCAATACCTGTAATCGTTACTTGATATGGGCCTTCAACATTCAATCCATCCGATTTGAAACTAATGGTATCCACACCGTTCTGTCGAGTAGTTCCAGAAATTTCTTGACCATTAGGATTTCTAACAACGATCTGCGAACGTGATAGATCAACACCTAACCCTGCATCAGAGACATTCGCTTGGATGACAACACCACCGGTTGTGGAAACGGCACTTGGGTAATCTTCTGCATTAACGTCTGTGAGCAGTGGGGCATCATTAATTAGCAGCGAGTTCGGATCAATCACTGGAGGACTTGTATCGTAGGTAAATTCCTCTTTGTAAGTTTCATCTCCATTCCCCGCTTTGTCTAAGGGAGCAACTGTAACGCGGTACTCCCCATCTGCAGAACCGTCATCTGCAAGTGGAACGGTGAGTCGAAAAATAAGGGTATCCTGTTCCCCAGACTCATAAGACAAACGACCATCTATTTCAGCCGCATTCGGTGAAATCCGTTCAAATGCTAACCATTCTTCATCAAGGTTTTCCCAATCAATTCCAGCTTGGTTATCGGTAAGAATTACACGAATTTCTGTCAATGAGTTATTCACCTCGGGTTCAGCCACAATCAGGTTAACCGCATCAGGTTCGACTTCAGGTGTTTGCGTATCATACGTAAAGGTCAAATTTTGGACTTCACCTTCCCGACCCGATGCACTAATTGGCGTAAACTGAATTGTATAAACACCATCTTCAGACCCATCTGTTGCAAGCGGACGAACCAATCTATAGATCAACTTGTTGGCCTGTAGATGCTGCTGCCCTGCGATCTCTTGATTTTCAGAATTCAGCAAGCGAAGCGTCGAAAGGTGATTTTCATCTGCTGTTTCAAGCATCACCTCAATTTCTTCAATTTTCTCATTTGTATACGCTTCATCTTCAGGCGCAGTGCTTGGTGATGTAGAAATGATAGCTGGTAAGAGTCTGGATAGTAAGAAATCGGTTTCAAAAACAGATTTACTTCCGTTCCCTGCTCTGTCTATGGCTTGAACACGAATAGTATATCGTCCATCTGCCACAAGCTGATTCGTATTAAGTATCAACTGCGTCTTACCATTACTGGTAAGTTCGCCAGAGATTTCTATGCTGTTTGGGTCAACCAGTGTTACTGTTGTCACATCCCAATCTATACCGCTTCCGCCCTTATCATTCAAATTTACCTGTATTTGCGTTATATCTTCAGTGAGCCGCGCATTATCAGCCGGCACTGTGCTGACAAGGGTCGGAGCTTGTGTGTCATAGACTATTGGATGTTCAACAGAAAGGACATTCCCAGCTTTATCAGAAAACGCAATTACGACGGTGTATTCTCCATCTCTACTACCATCAAGCGGTAATGGCTCATCAAGTGTGAGGAACAGTTGATTGTTAGAATCATTTGTTAATTTTGTCGGAATAATGGTTCCGTTTTGATTGCGGAGGCTTATTTTCTGGTCTTCAAGCGTTAAGTCTGCTGGACCAACATCTTGCAGCGTGAATTGAAATTGCGTCAAACTCTCGCTAATATATGAAACCGGTTGACTTAAATTAATCGGTTCAGCCGCCGTGATTTCCGGTTCTTGTGTGTCATAAACGAACTCGCGATAGACAGTATTTCCCTCACGCCCTTTTTTATCAACAGGTGTAACATATACAGCGTATCTACCGTCGGAACTTCCATCAGCGGAGAGCGTTGCTGATTCCCATACAATCAGGTCAGTACCGTTCGTGCTTATTGTTCCTGGGACAATTTCATTACCAAGAGCCACCAGAATGTCTGATCCGGTGCTATCAAAAGATAAACCTGCCCCTGACCGGTCAAGTAAGGTTGCAGCAATAAACAGATTGTCTGCATTGACATAAGCAATGTCAGCGCTTCCCAATGTGACAGTATCCCCAATACGAACGGACTCAACACCTGGAAGAATGAACTCAAGATTAAACGAGAATTGTATTGGACTTTGTGCAGCATTTTCCGCTATGTCTTGTGGAGTCACGGATAAAGTATACTGGCCGATCTGTGTCAATTCAGCAAAACTTAATGTGAGTTGAGAAACGCCATCATCTTCTTGGGTGATCGGAATTGTTTGATCGTCTGGATCAAACAATGATACTTGTGTGTTTTCAAAGTCGACAAGCGTTGCTTCAGCAAACTTAATCGTGATAGTGCTGATTGATTCAGAAAGTTCGACAATCTCATTCGCCGCCAGTTTCATGGGAGTCCCAGCAGTATTTACCTCAACGGATGAAACTTGCGGTGCTTTAGAATCGTAAACAAGTGAAAATTGAGAGTTCAGGCGATTGCCCGCCCTGTCAATTAGGTGGACATTTAGCGAATAGGTGCCGTCTACACTTCCATCACTGGCGAACGGTTTTAATAGCGTCAGATATAACTGGCTTGTGAGTTCATCGTACTTCAGTGCAGCGGAAATAGATTTTCTTTCAGCATCCATTAAGGCTACAGCTTGAGAAGCTAATTCGAGACCTGCAGGTCCCACATCTTCAATCGTGAGAACGAACTCATCTAACCCCCTCCCAATATAAGATACAGGCGCATGAAGTTCCAATGGTGTAGCAGCTGTTATACGGGGTGCTTGTGTATCATAAATGTACTGGCGGTTGACGACTTTGCCAACACGTCCGGATTTATCCATCGGTGTTATAGCGACAGTGAATTGTCCATCGACAGTACCGTCTGTTGGCAGTGGTGTGGAGGTCCAGGTCAATTGGTTTGTTCCATTGGAGGTCGTTGTGCCGGATACTGGAAAGTCTTCCGCATTGGTAACGACAATAGTTGAGCCACCGTCTCCTAAAGATACACCTACACCGATAGGATCAGTAATTGTTGCAACTATTCTGATAATAGAACTGCGTACGTAAACAGATGATCCTGGTTTTCCATCAACAAGGACTGAACTAACTGTTGGGAGTGCAGTGTCAAGTCTAAATTGGTATTGAGTCTCACTTTGAGCAACGTTTCCTGCCTTATCTTGCGGTATAACGGCAAGTGTGTAAACACCACTTTGTATTAGAGAAACAAAACGAACCATTAACTCAGATCCGTTATTGTCTTCAAGGGTGATAGGTATCTCTTGTCCGTTTGCTCCTGTCAGTCTCACGCTGGTATTTTCAAAGTCGATCAATGCATCGGTGAATTCAAGTGTGAGACTGCTGACGGATTCAGAAATTTCAGTAATCTCGTAAGGTGTAAGATCAACGGAAGCATCAGCCGTATTCGCTTTCACAGACGATAGACCCGGCACTTCAAACTCAAGACGGAATGGGTAGGGAACCGCACCTTGTGCCGTA
>JAPPMR010000671.1:5446-12827 GCA_028818995.1 Candidatus Poribacteria bacterium
ACAGACGATAAACCCGGCACTTCAAACTCAAGACGGAATGGGTAGGGAACCGCACCTTGTGCCGTATTGCCCGCTATATCTTGAGGCGTTATGGACAATGCATACTCGCCACTTTGTGTCAGGGAAACAAAACGAACTATCAACTGAGAGCCTTCAGTATTTTCTTGGGTGACGGCAATCTGTTGATCGTTTGGTCCTGTCAACACAAATCTGCTATTTTCAAAGTCAGTGCGCGTGGCATCAGTGAACTCAACCGTGAAACTGCTGATAGATTCAGAAATCTCAGTAACCTCATAAGGTGTAAGTTCTACTGAAGCATCAGTCGTGTTCGCTTTCACAGACGATAAACCCGGCACTTCAAACTCAAGACGGAATGGGTAGGGAACCGCACTTTGTGCGGTATTGCCTGCTCTATCTTGTGGTGTGACAGTAAGTGTATAGAGTCCACTTTGTATCAAGGAAACAAAACGAACCACTAACTGAGCGTTTTCGTTGTTTTCTTGCGTGACAGGTATCTGCTGTTCATTTGGTCCAGTCAGTGTTACGCTTGTATTTTCAAAGTCAATCTGCGTAGTATCTGTGAACTGAAGCGTGAAGCTGTTGATAGATTCAGAGATTTCGGTAGTCTCGTAAGGTGTGAGTTCTACGGAAGTATCTGCTGTGTTTGCTTGCACAGAAGATAGACCCGGCACTTCAAACTCAAGACGGAATGGGTAGGACACTGCCCCTTGTGCAGCATTCCCCGCTTTATCTTGTGGTGTTACGAAAAGTGTATACAAGCCGCCATGTGTTAGAGAGACGAAACTCGCTGTTAGTTGATCAATACCGTTATTTTCTAAAGTAAGCGGAATCGCAGCGTCATCCGGACCTATTAGCCTAATCACCGTATTTTCAAAGTCAACCTGGGTCGCCTCTACAAAATTTAAGGTGAGTTGGTTGATAGACTCAGACAGATCCGTAACTTGATAAGGTGTTAGGTCTAAAGGTGTCTCGGTGTTTAAAGTGACTGAAGATAAACTCGGTACTTGTGAATCATAAAAAATGTTGTGAACTGCCTGATGTGGATTACCTGCTTTGTCAACGAGATTAACCGCCAGCGTGTATTCTCCATCAGCACTGCCATCTGTTGGTAAAGGCGCTGAAAGCGTAAAAAAGACTTGGTTTACTCCATCATGTGTTATTTGCCCTTGCACCGCTTCACCATCTTTGTTTTGTAGTTCAATTGTTTGATCGTCAAGTCCAAGCAGTGCTGGCCCAACATCTTCAACGGTAAGTTGGAATTGTGTCAAACTACCAATATAAGAGATCGGTTGATGAAGTGTTATAGGTGTAGCCGCCGTTATGCGGGGTTCCTGCGTATCATATATGAATGAGCGATATGCAACATCACCCGTACGACCGGCTTTATCTACTGGTGTGACAGCAACAGTGTATTTTCCATCAGCACTGCCGTCAATTGGAAGTGCTGTAGGAGTCCAAGTCAACTGATTTGTCCCATTGGAAGTCGTAGTCCCGGATATCGGAAGCCCTTCTGCATTACTGACGACAATGGTTGATCCGTCATTACCTAATGCTAACCCGACTCCGGTTGGTTCTGTGAATGTAGCGACGATCTCAACATCAACATTATTGACGTATATAGGTGCACCGAGTTTGCCATCAATTAGGACTGAACTAACTGCTGGCAGGACGATGTCAAGTCGAAACCGGTATTGAGTGGCACTCTGGGCGATATTACCCGATTTATCCTGTGGTGTGACAGAAAGAGTGTAGAGACCGCTTTGTGTTAAAGAAATAAAATGGACTATTAACTGCAAGTTTTCATTGTTTTCTTGGGTGATGGAAATTTCTTGTGCATCTGGTCCTGTCAACACTACTCTGGTATTTTCGGAGTCAATCTGTGTAGCATCCGTGAAGTCAAGTGTCAGGCTGTCAATAGGCGCAGAAATTTCAACAATTTCATGTCGGAGAAGTTCTACCGAAGTATCTATTGTGTTTGCTTTCACAGAAGATAGTCCAGGCACTTCAAACTGAAGTTGGAACGGGTAGGACACTGCACCTTGTGCGGTATTGCCTGCTATATCCCGAGGTGTTACTGACAATGTATACAAACCACCCTGTGTGAGAGAGACAAAACTTGCTGTCACTTGGTCAACACCGTTGTTTTCTAAGGCGAGCGGAATCACAGTGTTATTCGGACCTCTTAGACTAATCACCGTATTTTCAAAGTCAACCCGTGTCGCCTCTACAAAATTTAGCGTAAGTTTGTTGATAGATTCAGATACATCCGTAAGTTGATAAGGTGTTAGGTTTACTGGAGTTTCGGTATTCAAAGATACTGAAGATAAGTGCGGTACTTGAGAATCATAATAAATGTCGTGTTCAACCCGATACGGATTACCTGCTTTGTCAACGAGGCTAACCGTCAAAGTGTATTCTCCATCAGCACTACCATCAGTCGGTAAAGGCACAGAAAGAGTGAAGAAGAGTTGGTTTATACCGTCATGTGTTATTTGTCCTTCAACCGCTTCACCATCTTTCTTTTTCAGTTCAATTGTCTGATCGTCAAGTTCGAGCGATGCTGGACCAACATCTTCAACGGTGAGTTGTAACCCCGTCAAACTTTCTCCGATATAAGAGATCGGTTGATGCAACGTTACGCGTGTAGCAGCAGTAATTCGGGGTTCTTGTGTATCAAATATGAATGCTCGATACGCAACGTCCCCTGTACGTCCCGCTTTATCTACTGGTGTGACAGCAACAGTGTAACTTCCATCAGCACTCCCGTCAGTTGGAAGTGCTATCGGTCGCCAAATTAGTTGATTATCGCCTTTGGTTGTTATGACTCCAGGCACCGGTAGTCCACTGGCACTCGTTACAACGATGTTGGATTCGTCTTCTCCTACCGCTATACCAATTCCTGTGGTATCTGCTAACGTTGCTATAATCTCCCCAGCGCTACCGTTCACATAGACAACAGCTCCACTCTGACCACCAATTAAAACCGATGCAACAACAGGTACGGCGATGTCCAAATGGAACCTATAGATAAACGGAGTTTCGGAAACATTACCTATATTGTCTCTTGGTGTAACCGTAAGGATATATGTTCCGAGTTTCGCCAAGTTTTGGAAATTAAGCGTCAATAAGCCTGCACCGTCATTACTTCGGTGAAGGGCGATTTCTGTCCCATCTGGTCCCGTTAAAGAGACTTCTGTGTTTTCAAAGTCAACGTCAGTTTTTTCAAATGCAACGGTTATCTGAGAGAACGAATCGGTAACGTCTGTAGCACTGTCAAGTGAAAGTTGGAATTGTGGGTCGGTTCCAACTTTAACCGTGTCAATTGCCGGGAATTGGGTATCCAATATAAGAGGAAAACTCTGTGTAAATCGATTTCCAGAAAAATCCACAAAGGTTGCGGTCATGGTATATTCGCCATCTGCGGTGCCGTTTCGTGGAATTGTTGCTTCGGTACTCCAAGTTAACTGATTGTTTGCTGCGTCAGCTTCAACTTTTGATTGTGGAACAATAAGACCTTGTGCATTTCTGACGGTGATTGTTGAGGCATCAAAGTTGATACCTGAACCTATATAATTAACAATTTCTACTGTAATATTACTCAAATTACTGACAGTTCCAGTTTCCGGAGTCACTAATTGCACTCGTGGCTGTGTCTGGCTAACCAGATAGAATTGGCGTCGGACAACTGCCCCGATATTTCCCGCAAGGTCAGTCGGAGTTACTTCAATTGTGTAAGTACCATCATCTGAACCGTCTAATGCAATCGGCTGCAAAAGTGCAAGTGTAGCAGTATCTGTGCCATTATTTGAAATATTTACCGAAATTTCAACTTGATTCCCTTCAGCACCACGTATTAGTCGGAATGTACTACGTCTGAAATCAATACCACTGGTTGTTTCATTAAGTTTGATCGTAACTTCAGATAAATTAGAAACGGTCTGATTAGCGGCAGGAACTGTCGTATTAAGTGTTGGAAGTTGTGTGTCGTAGATAACTTGGTACGTGTAGGTTTTGGTATTTCCGAGAGAATCTGTCGCCTTGACATTAAGTATATAGTTTCCATCCTGACTTCCATCTGTTTTCAGGATCGGCGAATCCAAAATGTAAGTGAGTTCGTTGTTATTTCTGTCTGGAAATGATTGACCGGAGATAGCATTAATACTGCCATCTGGATTAGGCGTTCCAAAAACAATACGAGTAGGCTCATGGTCACCTGAAAAGACAACGCCAGTTCCAAATTCACCATCATTGAAGGTAGCAATAAACTGATTAAGGGGAAGATTATGATAAACAGTATTTCCTAAGATAGAAAAAGGTTCACCATCCTGTACCGGTTTGAGTGAGACGAGTTCCGGTGCCAGATTATCAAATAGAAACGAGATTTGAATTGGTGAGGTGCTATTTCCTGCTTTATCTGTTCCGACAATTTCAACAGTATATTGACCATCTTGGAGTCCATCTTTTGCTGACAAGGGCGAGAACAAGCGCCACCGTATTTTATTATCGCCAGGACGAGTTTGCTGCCCGAGTATGACATTTCCATCGGGCCCTCTCAGATGTATTGATGAATTATCCAGGTTAAGTTCAATATTATCTTCTAACGCCGCTTCAACAAAATTTGTTAATCCTTTGAGACCGCTACCGGAAACAAACTCACCTTTATTGGTTGCCACACTTTTTAAGGTTGGTGCAGCGTTATCAAAGGTAAATTTAGTCTGCCTTGAGGTGACGTTTCCTACGTTATCGGCTATAGAAACGGAAACTTCATAACTTCCATTTTCTGTTAATTCGTCAAGGGGATTACTTAGTGAAAACGTGGCTCTATTTCCGTAAGTTAATGTGCCGTTTATGTCTATACCATCAACACGCTTAATCTGTATTTCTGTATCACTGCCAGTGAAATCAATACCTGTGCCTTCACCATCGTCTGCAGTGAAACTGATCGTCGGAATTGACGCGTTCAGAAACATACCATCTACAAGTGATATTGAATCGCTTAGGAATATACCTGTGATACGAGGTTCAGTTGAGTCAATTGTAATAGTTTCTGTTTTAGCCGTGGTTGCTTCATTTCCCCCATTGTCTTTTACCCATAGTTTCAACGTGTATTGCCCATCGGCAAATCGGTTGGCGGTACTGTCTGCACCATTCCAATTGTAAGTATGATTTCCACGCTCGCTGCTCACTTCAATCGGACGGCCAATTGTGGCGTCTCCGGGGGCTCTCTGGAATTCCAACTGTGCCCTGGTAGCATTCTCGCTTAAACTGTAGTAAACAGGAATAGTGTCTAACACCGGCGAAAACGCATTATCCCCAATACCTATTGTAATCTTTGGGGCAGTAGTGTCTAATGTTGCATTTACCTCTAATTCTCCTCTTTCCGGAGCTGGAACAGGGATACCACCTGGTTGCGTCAGCTCAACTTTGATCGTGTATTCTCCATCTGCAAGTTTTTTACGCTGGTCACCACTTCCGACTCTCCCATCCCATTCTACTCGTACAGTCTGATTGTTCGTTAATTGACTATCTGGTCCAGGACCGGTGAAAATTGTTTGACCATTCGCTAAAATCTTATATGCATAAGTTTGGCCAACAGCACCATCATCGCCGGTTTCAAAGGTGATCTCCAACTTTTCCTCTTCACCGTTAAATACTGTATCTCCGTTTGCATCTACGGAGAGGCTTAAAAGACCTGCCCAAGCGGCAGGTTGTATAAATAACAGTGCAACAAACAATTGAAAAATGAGAAAGGTTGTCCAACGAAAACCGAACGACAATTTAGTATTCTTTTTCTTATAACATAGAGCAGATAAACTATTTTTAATTTTTGACACGCGTATTCCCCCGCTACCGCGAAGTTTAGTCTATTTAACTTCGCATGGAATTCACAAGTATTAATTTCTTATTAGCACAGATAACATTCAACACAACATTGACTCGCATCAACCCAATAGCACAATGATGCGATGTTTCACAGTGTTGGTACGTCCCTATATCTATGTTTTTGAGATTTATAACAGATAAGGTGATTATTTAACTGATATATTAGACGCAATATTTTTAATTAGGTTGATTAAAACCTACTCATTAGTACCTGCATGACTGATTTTTCGTGGGCAGGTCCGCAACCTGCCCATATATTTGTTTACAACATGTGGAGTGAACCTACAACTTTAATAATCAACCAATATCACCATTCTCAATCATCGTTAATAATGCTGAGTCATCAGCAGTCAGCGGCAAAGTAATTTTTGCCCGTTCTCGACTTGAGTGATACGTTGCAAAAATTAGCTCAGTTGACTGGAGTGCCTTGCGTCCACTAAGTTCTGGTTCACGACCTGTCTTAACACTGTCAATTAGATCAAGCATAGAAAGAGTTGTGTCGTTCCCTTTAGGCGTGACATCGCTCAGATCGGGTTGCTCCCATTCGCTGGAACCTTCTCGCAGTACGCGAACTGGCGCACCACCCCCAACATCAATGATGCCTTTAGTGCCGATGATACGATTTGCGAATCCTTTTAAAGAGACACTACCTGTTGTCAGCAAACCTTCTACGCCGTTTTTCCATCGGTACCACGTTAAACCACTCGTTTCAACCTGAGTGCCGAAAACTATTCTTTCCTCAGTCACATCTATTTGACCGATAACCCAGTCAATTGGTTCGTCATTATTATAAAATTGGAACATATCAAACCAATGTGTTCCCCAATCAAGCAAATTGGAACATGAACCTTCCATTCGTCGAATTTCACCGATAGTTCCATCGTTTGCCAGCTGTTTTGCCTTGATAAACTGTGCACCAAAACGACGTTGATGGCAGAACGTTATGACGACATCGTTATCCACACATGCCTGATAAAGTGCTTTCGCATCTCCCCATGTGGGTGCCATCGGTTTTTCAGAATGGATGGCTTTAATACCACTATTGGCAGCAGCGATAACCATATCCCTATGGAGTGCAATCCACGTACAAACACTCACAAAATCAAGTTCTTCCTTTTCAAGCATCTCATGATAATCTTCATAGGTTCGTGGCACATCAAATTGTTCTGCAAATTTGTTACGTGCACCTTCAACGGGGTCTGAACATGCGACAATCTCAACATCTTCCGATGCCTGATACCCCTGTGCATGCGCACGCCCGCGTCCACCACAACCAATAATACCTGCTTTAAAAGTTGCCATATAATTTCCTTTCATTACGACCCAAAGATCGCTTTGTTATAGTGAACTTTAGAATTAACGAAACATTTTGAGCCGTAGGAGGGAACTCCGATTCCCGACTATCAGCGAGGTTCGTCGCGATTCGGAGATCGCTCCTACAAAAAACGTGTATCTTTATTTTCAAAGTTCATTATAA
>JAPPMR010000297.1 GCA_028818995.1 Candidatus Poribacteria bacterium
TTAAAAATTGAAAACAATTCAAAAATTTTACGTGTCCAAAACTAATTATTGCGAATCTCAATACCAGAAAACTCTTAAAACTGAATAACCCTGAGAAAATGGGTGTATTTTGCTTAAGAAAGTAGTTATTTCAGTGTTTTTAACCCCCTAAATCCCCCTTATCAGTGGGACTTTAAGAAAAATGCGTAAGTCCTGTTAACTTTACATTGTCGCTCGACAGGGACAAAGTGATCTACAGTTTTAAAGTCGCGAGCTGGAGCTCGCTCCTACTGGAAGAGGCGCAATGAATTGCGCGACTACTAACGTATTCTTAGTGATAATCGGACTTATGAAGTACTCCTATAAGGATGATTTCACGAGAATTGATGTATTTCAAATGTTTTGGCATAGAACACGGAAATATGATATAATAAGATGGATATATCAACTTTGTGAAAAATGACGCTTGGAACGCACAAGGGTTCGCCCTATTGTGTGAGCAGACACATCTCTATAGGAGGGAGATATGTCGGAAACAAATTTGAAACAGCGTATTCGTGATGGTGAGCATGTCTTTGGGGCTTCCGTTTCAATGACAATAGATCGCGACAGTCTTGCTGAAAGAGTTGAAAAAGGCGGTTACGACTTTGTGGCTGTGGATAGCCAACATTCAGCATATAATGAGGATAGACTTGTCGCATTTTGCAATTTAGCAGATGAATTGGATATTCCGGTCAACTTTAGGATAAAACACACCCGTAATGCCTATCTTATTGGTAACTACTTGGATCTCGGACCTTCTGGTATAGAAGTACCACAAGTAGAATTGGAGAAGACGGTAGATGAAGCGGTTGCTTCCTTTTACTATCCACAGCAAGGCATTCGTAGTTGGGGTGGCGGTGCAAGAAAAAATTCGGAAGGCAGAGAACGGCTTGAATATGCAGATTGGTGGAATAATTACGGTATGCTCTGGATGCAGATAGAGTCGATTGAGGCTGTAACCCATGCACGTAGACTCGCGAAAGCAGGTGTGGATTGTCTCTCCTTTGGTCCCACGGATTTAACGTTCAGTATGGAAGGTCATCTGAATCACGCGCTTCAAACAGTAGATGCCTGTGTGCAGTACGTGGCAAAAGAATTGGAAGGAAGCCCAACTGCTGTCTGTTTTAGAAACGGTAATCCAAGTACGCGTGAGAAATATGCGGAGATGGGTGTTACCGTCTTTTTAGAATAGTCTCAAAAATGTTAAACTATGGACTTGTAAGCACAGCGATAACTGAAGATAGGCAGCAACTACGAGAAGGCATGCGTCTTTTAGCGAAAATGGCGCATCAATACAATATCCCAATTACATGGGCAATCGTTGCTGATTCAGCGCAATTTTTAGCAAAGGATCTAACAGAGTGGCATAATGAATTTGGGGACGAACCTTTGCTTATGCTGGATATCAAGTCATTATGGGAGGAAAACTGGGCTGAACTTACTGGGCAACCTGTGCCAGACCCGAACACTGAAAGCGAACCAATTGATACTTCAATGGCAGGTGTTTCACCAGAAATCATCGCTGAACATCTCGTAAAAATGCGGGAAACGTTACCACGCTATATTAGGACAGAATGGAAAAAAATTGAGCGTGCAATGGAATGGGCTGTGCCAAATGTCGCAGGGGCAGAATGGAAAAACCATATTTTAGTTCACGCGCTGGAACAATCCGGTTTTCGTGGTTTGTGGGGTTATCGTTGGGATGAACGTGGTTCAGTAGCAGAGGTGGATCGTGGCAGTCCGTTCGGTTTTTTTTATCCGTCAGCAGAACAACACAATTTCAGTGCACCGGCTGCAGGAAGCATCGCTGGGATTCCTTACTTTTCGGCAGCACATCTTGATAATAATGCAGACAATCTTCGTGCTTCACTTATAAACGGGACAGGACAGCAGAATTACGATTTATATGTAGAAAATGAGAAATGGAATCGGTGGCTCAGTTATGTAGATCATATCAACGCATTGGAGGCGACACAGTTAGGACAAGAGACATTAGAAAGACTGGAGACATATTTCGCGCATGTAGCAAGCAATGAAAGCACAAAGTTGTTACCACTTTCTGAGATAGTTGATGATTACTGGACAAGTTGTCAACAGACTGAACCAACATATATAGTTGCCACGACACTTGATTCTCAGAATAGTGCTGAATCTTTGGAACCAGAATCAACACAGTTACCTGATAAGGATACGTCAACAGAGCGAAAAGGGAAAAAGGTATTTTTTTATTACGATTCAAAGTGCCAATTCACCTTTTCTGAAGGGACGATGGAACCTATTGACATGAAAAACTATATTTCACCGCCGGTTATGGAAAATTTTGGAAGTGATATTTCACATCAAGGTGCTTCTATTCATGGGGTTGAGTATCATTTACCAGAGGCAGTTAATTTTAGACCTACTCGGAAACGCTCACGATTACACGTCACTTTTGCAATTGAATCTACTAAAGCGATGCCTTACGGTGTAACGATATGGGGCAACCACCTCGGCTTGCAATTGGCAACTTCCAATGCCGAGGTTGTTACTTGGGTAGATAAGCACTTGCTTTTTATTTTTGTTACATTGGAACCGGGAAACAACGAATTTGAAATCGTCCTAACAATTTGAAGAAATCAGAATATTTTAGAAAAAAGCACATATAATAACTAACACCAGAGCCATTTAATGATTCTTGAACACTCTTGTAGGAGAACTTTGTAAGCTCGGTTTAAATGCTTTGGTTAATATCTATACATCTTAGCCAAATTGAAGTATTTGGAGGCAAAAATGGAAAAAGTTTTAGGCTTAAAATGTCGCGAATGTGAACGCGAGTATCCAAAGGAACCGCTCCACGTTTGCGAGTACTGTTTCGGTCCATTAGAAGTAAACTATAACTATGATGCAATTCAAAAGTCAATCTCAAGAAACTCAATTGAACAGGGACCGGAAAGTTTATGGCGATACATTGACCTATTACCGATTGACGGTGAACCGACAGACGGACTCAACTCTGGTTTTACACCCTTAATCCGTGCGAATAATCTTGGCGATGCACTCGGTGTAAAGGAATTATATATTAAAGACGATTCTGTGTGTCATCCAACATTGTCATTTAAAGACCGAGTTGTAGCGATTGCATTGAGTAAATCTAAGGAATTTGATTTTGATACCGTATCGTGTGCATCCACAGGCAACTTAGCAAATGCTGTTGCGGCGCATGCTGCTGTCGCTAATCTAAACTGTTATATCTTTATTCCAGCCGATTTAGAATTAGGCAAAGTTGTTGCCTCACTTGTTTACGCACCAACAGTCGTAGGCATTATGGGAAATTATGACGATGTGAACCGCCTGTGTAGTGAGATTGCAGGTGTCTATCCGTGGGCATTTGTCAACATCAATATCCGTCCGTATTACGCAGAAGGCTCAAAAACACTCTGCTTTGAATTGATTGAACAACTCGGTTGGGAAGCACCCGACCACATTATTGCTCCTGCTGCTGGCGGTTCACTTATTACAAAGATTGGTAAGGCACTAAAAGAATTTCATCTATTAGGCTTGATTGATAAACCGAATACTAAGATTCATGTTGCACAAGCAGAAGGTTGCGGTCCGATTGTCAATACCTATAAAGAAAATGGTGATTTTGTCAAACCGGTGAAACCCGATACAATTGCGAAATCCCTTGCAATTGGGAATCCAGCAGACGGCATTTATGCTGTGGATACAGTCCGAAAATCTGGTGGTGTAGGCGAACATGCCAATGATGATGAAATTGTTGAGGCGATTAAGCTACTTGCAGCAACCGAAGGTATTTTCACAGAGACAGCAGGCGGCGTAACCCTCGCCGCAACCAAAAAACTGATCGAGAGTGGTGACATTGGTCGTGATGAACGGATTGTGGTAGCAATTACAGGCAATGGTTTCAAAACAATAGAAGCGCTTGAAAATAAAACTGACGAACCCCACATTATTGCCCCACAACTGAACGCTTTTCGTAAACTAATGGCAAACATTGAATAGTCGTTTATTGTTGCGGATTAGTTCTTATACGTAACGCGGAGGATAAAGTATGACACAATTAGATACGTACGACCCTTTGCAAGATATACCTCTTCCGGAACCTGGCACGATGACATTGGAGGAATTCCTTGAGAACGATGTAGAAGGATATGAATTCATTGAAGGAGAATTGGTTCCGATGACCACAGGTGCAAAAAGACACGGTGAAATTGGTGTAAATGTGATTCGGTATTTATATTCTCCTGTTGTTGAAAATAAAATTGGACAACTGTACCTGTTAACATCGTTTAAAGTTGGAAATTCTGTGCTAAAACCTGATCTTGCATTTGTCTCCACGCCTCGTTTAAGCGGAGATAAAGACAAAGGGTACCCAATCCCTCCTGACTTAGCAATTGAGGTGGTTTCACCAATAGATATCCAATACCAAGTTGTAAAGAAAACATTTGCATATCTTGACGCTGGAACACGTTGTGTTTGGGTGCTTGAACCAGTATCGCAAACTGTGACGGTATATAAATCTGAAACGGACATCAAAACACTTACGCGTGAAGGGACACTTACCGGTGATGATGTAGTTCAAGGTTTCTCCTGTCCCGTTGAACTATTGTTTGAGTAAATATATCAACAAGTAACGTTTACAAGTTTATCAGGGAGGATAACAGAATGGTACAAATTGAAACTCACGAACACGCGCAAGATATTACCTCTGTCAAACCTACGACGATGACGTTAAATGAATTCCTTGAGAACGATGTAGAAGGATATGAATATATTAAAGGGGAATTAGTTCCGATGCCGGATGCATCAATAAGACACAGTGAAATTGGTATGAATCTAAGTCATTACTTGAATATGCATGTACGAGAAAAAAAAATTGGACGCGTGTATTCGTTAGAATTATCGTTTAAGATTGGAGAACGGGTGCTGAAACCAGATTTAGCGTTTGTCTCAGCAGAAAGGTTAAACGACGATCAAGACAAAAACAAAGGTTTTCCAATACCACCTGACCTTGCGATCGAAGTGATTTCACCTTCAGATATACATTCTCGTGTCATTGGAAAGGCACTCGCTTATTTAGATGCTGGTACACATTGTGTTTGGATTGTTGACCCTGTGTCTCAAACTGTAACAGTATATAAATCTGAAACGGACATCAAAACACTTACACGAGAAGATACACTTACAGGTGATGATGTAGTCCCCGGTTTTTCTTGTCCGGTTGAACTCTTGTTTGAATAGTGATATAACATGGAAACGCTAAACGGCATTCTTGAGCGGATAGTTTTTGAAAATCCTGATACCGGTTGGACAATCGGTAGGTTTTCTGCGCGTGGTCACGCAGAACTTGTCACGATTGTCGGCAACCTTGCATCCGTCAACCCTGGTGAAAGCCTACTACTCAACGGTGAATGGGTTAACAATCCGAAATACGGAAGACAATTTCAGATTGAGCGGTCTGAAACTATCCAACAAGCAAATGTTATGGGTATAAGAAAATATTTGGGTTCTGGATTGATTAAAGGGATTGGTCCTAAGATGGCATCCCGAATAGTCGGTTTGTTTGGAATGGATACGATAGATGTGATTGAGCAATCGCCAGAAAAATTGGAAGGAGTTCCCGGAATAGGTCGGAAGCGGGTTAAAATGATCCAGCAGGCGTGGGAAGAACAGCGCGAAATAAAAAACGTCATGCTTTTTCTACAATCACATAACGTTAGCACTTCACACGCAGCAAAAATATACAAAACATATAAAAATGAATCTATTTCGATTGTAACTGCAAACCCCTATCGCCTTGCTGATGATATATACGGCATCGGATTTGTCACTGCAGATACCATTGCACAAAAACTGGGCATTGATAAAAACGACCCACATCGCATACAAGCTGGCATCAAATATGTACTCAGCCAAAAAGCAGATGAAGGACATGTTTTTCAATATTCCAATGAATTGATAGAAGCATGTGAAAACATACTTGAACAGAATCCGCATACAATTGAGATGGGTGTCCTTGCACTGACTCAAAAAGAGGAAATTATTCTTTCAAAAGCAGATGGACCGGTTGAAATCATTGCGGAACAAAGTGAAATAAATGATTGGCTCAATAGTGGATCGAAAGGCACAATAACTGAAAGTCATAACGAGTATATTGAAATCTGTGATGATGAAACGGAGGAGCTTCCTGATAAGCAACATTCTGAACAAGTATCCAAAACGCTTGAAAATAGTGCTATTTATCTTGCGCCATTTTACTATGCTGAAATAGGTGTGGCAAACCAGTTTTTGAGGTTGCTATCAAATGGAATTCGCAAATCCAGTCCATTGAACATAAATATATCATTGCGGGAATTGGAAAATCAAATGGACATCCAATTTGCCTCTCAGCAACGGGAAGCAATTCGGACTGCACTCACGGAACGTGCGATGATTCTCACGGGTGGTCCAGGCACAGGAAAAACAACAACGACATTCGGCATGATTCGGTTATTTGAGGCAGGAGGACAACGTATTGTTTTGGCAGCACCGACCGGACGTGCCGCAAAAAGACTCAGCGAAACAACAGGCAAAGAAGCGAAAACGATACATCGCTTACTTGAATTTTCTTTTCAAGATAACGGATTCAAGCGCAATCGTGAAAACCCTTTGGAAGCAGACGTGGTAATTGTGGACGAGATGTCTATGGTGGATCTCGTTCTAATGAACCGATTAATGCAAGCGATTCCCTCAGATGCTACTGTTATCCTCATTGGTGACATCGATCAACTGCCATCTGTTGGGGCAGGCAAGGTGTTAAATTCGCTCATCGAATCGCAAAAGATACCGGTTGTTAGACTCACGGAGATTTTCCGCCAAGCACAAGAGAGTATGATTATCACTAACGCACATCTGATTAATAGCGGAGGCTTTCCTGAAATTTCCGGTCCAAAGGATCGGGATTTCTTTTTTATTGAAGAAGAAGAACCTGAATCAGTAGTTCAAGAGATTACTTCTCTGATTGCGGATCGTCTGCCTTACCACTACAACTTTCATCCTATAGACGACATTCAGCTGTTATGCCCGATGCGGCGCGGCACACTCGGTGCTGAAAACCTCAATAAATGTTTACAAGATGTGCTTAACCCAAACGCAGAACAAGCCGTAAGAGGATGGCAAGCGTTCCGTATCGGCGATAAAGTTATGCAGATACGTAATAACTACGACTATGATGTGTATAACGGTGATATAGGCAGAATTGTCAGCATTGATCAGATAGACAAGACGGTGCAGGTTCGGTTTCCTGAAAAAATTGTTGTTTATGATATGGCAGACCTCAACGAATTGGTTTTGGCTTATGCAACCACTATTCACAAGGCGCAAGGTAGTGAGTATCCTGCAGTTGTCATACCTTTACACACACAACACTATATCATGTTACAACGAAATCTGCTTTATACAGGCATCACCCGCGCAAAGGAACTGACAGTGATTGTTGGTACCAAACAAGCACTCGGCATCTGTATCAATAACACGCAGGTGATGTGGCGTAACAGTTATCTCGCTGAACGCCTCAATAGCAAGCAGTTTTAAAGGAGCTAAGATATGAGACGACTCGTTCTATTTCTCACTTTTTACTTTTTATTTTTCGCACAAACTCTTGTTTATTCTGAGGTTACGCTGCCACGTGTTATTGGCAGCAACATGGTATTGCAGCGCGACATGCAGGTACCCATCTGGGGGTGGGCATCCGCAGGCGAAGAAATCTCCATCACCCTCAGTACCGAAGGTGCCGAACTTCTTCCGGTACTCACCACTACAACCGATGCCGACGGTAATTGGCGAATAGATCTCCCTGCAATGGAAGCTGGCGGTCCCTACACACTTCGGGTTACCGGAAGTAACATCTTGGAACTTAAGAATGTGCTTTTCGGCGAAGTATGGTTTTGTTCAGGACAATCAAACATGCAATGGTCTGTTAGGGCATCAAAGGATAGCAGCGCAGAAATTGCGGCAGCAACGTATCCAAAATTTCGGTTGTTTTATGTGCCGAGAAGATCATCTGGACTGCTCAAGAAAGATGTAGAAGCGGACTGGAAAGAGACCAGTCCTGAGACAATCCGAAATTTCTCAGCTGTCGCCTACTACTTTGGTCGGAAACTTCACAAAGATCTCGACGTGCCGATTGGGTTAATCAATTCCTCGTGGGGTGGTACCCGCATTGAACCGTGGACGCCGCTTGTGGGTTTTCTCTCAGTGCCAGCCCTGAAACACATATCCAAAGAAGTTCAAGAGGTACAAGCAAATTATCGCCAGCAACTTCCTCAGAAAATGAGGGAGATTGAAGTGTGGATTGCCAAAACACAGAAGGCTTTAGAAACAGGGACCAGTCTTACGAAGATGCCCAACATTGTCCACCCATTAAGGAATCATAGGAGACCAACCTCAATTTACAGCGGCATGGTGCATCCGTTCGTTCCTTACGCAATCCGCGGCGTGATTTGGTATCAAGGCGAATCAAACCTTAGAGATGGGATGATCTACCACAGAAAGATGAAGGCACTCATCCACGGGTGGCGCGAGGTTTGGCAGCAGGGTGAATTCCCTTTCTATTTCGTACAACTTGCCCCCTTCAATTATGATCGTATTGCAGCACAACGCGGACAAAATAGAAATCCGTTTCTCCTACCGAAAATCTGGGAGGCGCAAACTGCCACGTTAGCAGTGCCAAATACTGGTATGGCTGTAATTACCGATGTCAGTAACCTTAGGAATATTCATCCGAGAAATAAACAAGCGGTTGGGTTTAGGCTTGCTTTGTGGGCGCTTGCAAAAACATACAATAAAGACGATCTTGTCTATTCCGGTCCTCTGTACAAATCAATGGCGGTTGAGGGAAGTACAATCCGAATCAGTTTTGACCATGTTGGTAGTGGCTTGATGTCACGAGATAATGAACCACTTACATGGTTTCAAATTGCAGGTGAAGATAAGCAGTTTGTTGAAGCAGTTGCAGTAGTTGATGGCGATACTGTGGTTGTATCAAATGATGCGGTTCAGTCGCCTGTTGCAGTCCGATTCGGTTGGCATCAAAATGCGGAACCAAACCTTGCGAATAAAGAAGGATTGCCCGCATCACCGTTCCGGACCGACTCGTGGTAGGAAATAGGTAGAGACGGGTTTGATTGAGACTATATTTCATAAGAACCGCACCTAAGGAAGGTTACTATCTACTGTAAGGCATGCTTCATTTATAAATCATTATAAACACACTTTATAGTAAATTATGTAAATAAGTTTACATATATTCTGTAGGAGCGATCTCCGAATCGCGACGCAACCCCTAATAGTCGGGAATCGGAGTTCCCTCCTACAGTTCAGATGTCCAGTTAATTGTAGAATCCACTATAATTTTTCTTAACATCTCGTTTTAACAAAGGAAACTTTTATGAAATTACTTATCGTAGTTATGAGTACTGTACTATTCTTCTCACATCTAAATCTGTTTGCCGAGGTGAAACTCCCTCAAGTTTTTGGCAATAACATGGTTTTACAACGGGATATGCCTGCACCAATTTGGGGTTGGGCAAGTCCAGGAGAAGAAATTTCTATTTCTTTAGTCAGATTTGATGGTGAAGTTATTTACTCGGATACCAAGGTTTCTGATGAAAATGGTGATTGGAAATTTATTTTCCCAGCCACACCAGCCGGTGGTCCGTATAGAGTTACTGTTGGTGGAAGTGACACTATTAAAGTGACAAATATCATTAAACTTACGAATATCCTTTTTGGTGAAGTGTGGGTATGTTCTGGACAGTCCAACATGGAATGGCCCGTCAACGCATCAAATAACAGAGAAGAAGAGATAGCAGCTGCGGACTATCCGAACATACGGTTGTTTCACATACCGAAAGAGACTTCAGGTGTGCCTGCCTTAGATGTAAATGCGCAGTGGCGTCCGACCGCTCCTGAGACCGTCAGGCATTTCTCTGCTGTGGCATACTATTTCGGTAGACATCTTCACAAAGAGCTTGATGTGCCGATTGGGTTAATTAACACATCTTGGGGTGGAAGTCGTATTGAACCGTGGACACCACCTGAAGGATTCGCCTCTGTTCCTGCATTAACCTCAATATCTGAAGAGATTCAGGATATTGATAAAGACTTTCGGATGCAACTTCCGCAAAAGATACAAGAGATTGAAACTTGGATCACAGAGACCCGGGAAGCATTGGAAAACAGTGGTACTATCTTTGAGATGCCTCAGGTTGTCCATCCCTTGAGTAATGGCGGAAGACCGACAGCAATGTACAACAACATGATATATCCAATAGTGCCTTTTGCAATCCGTGGCGCGCTTTGGTATCAGGGCGAGTCAAACATGGGTGAAGGCATGATGTATCATGAAAAGATGAAGGCACTTATCAACGGATGGCGAGAGGTTTGGGGACAAGGAGATTTTCCGTTCTATTTCGTACAACTTGCGCCATTTAACTATGGCGGCGATGATACAGCACGTCTGGCAAGACTATGGGAAGCACAAACTACTACGTTAGCGTTACCGAACACCGGCATGGTTGTAACAACGGACATTGGTAACATCAGGGATATCCATCCCCGAAATAAGCAGGACGTTGGTTTGCGGCTTGCATTGTGGGCACTCGCAAAAACTTATGGTCAAGACGATCTTGTCTATTCCGGTCCCTTATACAAATCAATGGAAGTTGAAGGCAGCACAATCCGCATCAGTTTTGAGCATGTGGGGAGTGGTTTAACGTCACGAGATAATGAACCACTTACATGGTTTCAAATTGCAGGTGAAGATAAGCAGTTTGTTGAGGCGGTTGCAGTAGTTGATGGGGATACGGTGGTTGTATCAAGTGATTCCGTTGAGTCGCCTGTTGCTGTGCGGTTCGGTTGGCATCAAAATGCGGAGCCAAACCTTATGAACGAGGAAGGACTACCCGCTTCACCGTTCCGTACGGATTCGTGGTAGCAGATTATTCTATAACTCAGTAGGCGCGGTTTCAAACCACGCCTACAACATGATATTTCTATTTCTTTATTTCTCCCCACTGCGTTACCATCTTCCCTGCAGGACTGACAGATAAAGTGCGATTTAACCAATTCGGTGCACCATCATAACCCACCTGATTGGTAAGATTTATTATTTCATGAGTGGCAATATTATATTTATAGATTTCGGCATCGCCACCCCAACGTTGCTGTGAAGCTGAGAATACAAATTCTTTGCTATTCGGAGACCAACCTGCTGTAAAACTTATTGACCATTCTTCAGGAATATTCAGTTTCGGTTGATCAAAACCGTCCACACTAACGATAACCAATCGGTCTGTCATTCCTAAGAGAATGTCCAGTACAAAGAGTGGTTTTTTCGGATCAAGATTTGCAGCTACCTCTTCAGTACTTATCTCATGATATAGAATAAACTTTCCATCTGGTGACCAACGAGGACGATTTTCAGAAAGATTAAGTTTTACAGGTATAATTGGCTTCGCTTTCTTAGTTTGGATATTCATCATGTAAATTGTTCCACCTTGCCCAAACGAATACTGTTCGTAAGCAATGTATTTCCCATCAGGAGACCAACTTGGATCATTGGCAGAACCGTCAATACCTTTATTGTTTGTCAGTTGCTCAACCTCCCCGCTCAACACGTCAATAATGTGGATTTCATTTCTTCCAGTCCGATTACTGGTAAATGCGATATGTTGTCCATCGGGTGACCAAGCAGGACTGCCATCTCTCGCTGGGTGCTTGGTTAAATTCTGCTGGTTGTTTCCATCAGCATCCATTATGATAATGTCATACTGTTTGTTTCCAATATCTACTTCTATATCTCTTGTAAAAGCGATCTGTTTTCCATCTGGTGACCAGACAGGACTTTTTTCAAAAAACTGGTTGTCTGTCAATCTTTGTACACGGTTTCCGTCATCGTTCATCGTATAGATTTCACGCGTGCCATCTCGGGAAGACGTAAAGACGATCTTCGCGTGTGCAAGTGGTCCAATGAGCAGAATAAAAACAGCTGCTATCCATAGTATTTGTCTACGCATAAATAATTTACTCCTATTGCAAATCTATAAATTAGAGATACCTACTTCTTTATCTGTCCCCACTGTGTTGCCATCTTCCCCGCAGGACTCACAGATAACGTACGATTTAACCAATTCGGTTCACCATCAAAACCAATCTGATTCGTAAGATTTATGATTTCATGCGTGTCAAGATTGTAACTATGAATATCACGATTAATAGCAAATAGTTCCGGATAAACTGATAAAAGAATTTCTTTGCCATTCTGCGCCCAACTTGTCTTCGTATCTTTAGACCATTCATCGGGGATAATCAAATTTGATTGTTTTTTACCGTCAACACTAACTATGACAAATTTGCTCTTCCTACGAAGGAATACACCATCTTTAACAAATGGGACTTGCTCACCATTATTCTCAAATACCTCTGCAGGACCTACTTCATAATATAGAATAAATTTTCCATCTGGTGACCAGCTCGGACAAATCTTCTCAATATTCAACTCTTGAGGGGAAAGTGTTTTGGCTCTCTTGGTTTTTACATCCATGATATAAATAGTCTGTCCAAGGCGAGGTGCTCTATGTTCATACGCAATGTATTTTCCATCGGGTGACCAGCTTGGGGAATTTGCATAACCATCAACACCTTCATTGTCAGTCAATTGTTCAACCTTGCCGCTCAACACATCAATTATGTGTATTTCAGCCCTCCCTGATCGATTACTCGTAAATGCAATATGATATCCATCAGGTGACCATG
>JAPPMR010000940.1 GCA_028818995.1 Candidatus Poribacteria bacterium
TTCTGTTTTTTTTTTAAAATTTTAAAAAAAACTAATACTTATCAAAATTAGTTGCCACACGCCGCGTGCCGTCCACCAAAAAATCAAACGTGAACGGCACACGGCGTGTGCCTGCTACCTTTGAATCTACGTTAAGTTGCCACCTATGGAGTAGAGCACAAGCGAAATCCGAGCTATGATATAAACTTTCAGTAATACTCATTAACTGAAAGTTTTTAAAACTAAATAACGCCTGTGGCTAATTATACTATACTTGACCATTTTTGTCAAATTTAAATTTAGAAGATTAAACTTGGTGTTGATTCCCGTATGGATTACAATGTCCAATTAACTCTAAATCTGCCATAAATCTATAACACTTAATTTGCGTGAATCACACAATATTTCAAGTGGGTTTGCTTTTGTTGGCACAAATATCTGTAGAAAATAAATCTAAAATGTGATATAATTCGTTTCACACATAAAGGTTTTGTATCGTGACAATCGGCTTAATTATGAATTCTCCAAACAAATAGAAAAGTAGGAAAATAGATTAATATGCAATTAACAGACACACAACTTGCGGACTTTAGAGAGAATGGCTTCCTCGCAATTGACGGCTTTTTCTCACCTGTTGAAGCAGAGGCACTTCGACTTGAATTAGAACACATCTATAATACTGAACTTGAAAAAGGAACCGGCATCAATTGCGCAGTGCAAGAGGATGGGACCAAACGCGATAACGAAGGTGAACGCCAAAACTTGCAAGTTATTCCGCTAAACAATCGTAGCGATTTGCACAAAGCGTTACCTTTCCACCCGAAAGTTGTTTCCACTGTCAAACAACTCATCGGTGACGAATTTATGTTGCAATTGGATCAAGCGTTTTGGAAACCGCCGAAAGTTGGCATCGGCACCAGTTGGCATCAAGACAACGCCTATTTCAAAATCGCTGACCCGCTGCGCGGCACTGCCATGTGGATTGCGATTCATGACGCTAACATTGAAAATGGATGTATACATGTTATTCCCGGGAGTCATCGAGAACCCTATGAACACTACCGCGATCCGTTGAGCGATCACCATATTCGTTGTGATCCACCTGAAGAACGTGCTGTACCGATTGAATTGAAGGCAGGCGGCGTGCTTTTCTTCTGTTATGGCGTTGCACACTGTACCAGATCAAATCTTTCTGATAAGGAACGTGCTGGTGTTGCACTCCACTTTATACATAACGACTTTGGTGGTAAGGAACTCTGGGAACGTGGTAATGCTACGAAACCGATGATTACCGGTCCTTTGGCAACGGGTGGTGAAAAGGAGTTTGGTCAGAAGTTTGAGGGTAGATGGCAAGAGGTGATGGACAATGTGCTTGTTTCTGCCTAAGTAGACTTTTTCTTATCGTAGATTTTAAGATTAATCGGACATTGTTAGTTAACGGTGCGGTTAGGAAACCGCACCTACCGGGTCAGGAATTCAGCGTCGGTTGGGTTTGGCTATGTTCTACGCAACCTACATCTACTTCGTGATTTATAACCACAAAATCCTAATCGAGACAATAAAATATTGATTTCCCAATTTAGTGGATAGACTTATTTCTTTCCGCACTCACCGAATGCGACGTGGAGGTCTTTAATGCTTAAACGCTTACACTTATTGGCTATTGTCTACCTGTCGTGTTTTATATTTTCCACCTTATACCTCCCATTTACGGCTAATTCCCAAGATGAAGCGAGCGATGAGAAAATCATTGAACGTTATAAGTTGATGCTGAGTCGTAAGCCGAAAGAGGGGAGTACATTTGACCGTCTCTATCAGTTCTATCTTGAGGGTGCTGGTTTAGACGCTATGCTCAGTGATTATCAAGCAGATGCACAAGCTAAACCAAACGATGCCAATCTCCAACTTATCTTAGGACACATATACAAACGGCTTGGTAAAGACACCGAGGCAGTTGCAGCATATCAACGCGCTGTTGAACTTGCGCCGAACAAGTATTACCCTCATTTTGCACTGGGGAAAATGTATGGGGCTTTGCGTCAGCATGAAGAAGCAATCCAAGCGTTGACGCAGGCTGCAGCATTTTCTGAACAAGCACAAGATATACCTCCTGAAGAATTAACAGCAATCTACAAGGCACTTGGACATGCATATTTCCGTCGCGACAAGGTGGACGAAGCAATTCAGGCATGGCAAAAAATATCTGAACTTGATCCGCAAGACATCTTCGCACGCATTGAACTTGCAGACCTTTTCCGTGAACAGGAACTGTATCAGCAGGCAATCGTCCAACATGAAGCAATAATTGAACTGAAAAAGGATGCCCCTTATAGAATCTGCTTGAGTCACAGAGAGATTGGCAATATTCATGAGGCGAAAGGCGACTATCAGGATGCTATCAGAAGTTTTGACACTGCACTTGCCCTCACCGCTCCGGGCAACTGGCTACGTAAAGACTTGCAACATCGTATCATTGGTATCTTTGCGGCGGATAGCAATTGGGGTGGCTTAATCGAATACTATCAAGCAAGATTGGAAGCCACACATAATGAGCCGGAACTGCTCGGGTTGCTTGCTTCAGCATATATTGAAAATCAGCAGCTTGAAGAGGGCATCAGCACATACCGAAAGGGACTTGAACTTGCCCCAACCGACACGAACCTACGTTTAAACCTTATTGCTTCGCTGCGTAATGCGGAAAGGTTTGCCGAGGCAGCGGCAGAATATGAAATACTCAGTGAACAGGACCCAGACGATTTCGGTATCTACCGGGAACTGGGTGAGTTGTATCTACAACTCGGAAATCAGGATAAGGCTAAGGCAGTATATCAGAAAATGATTGACCGTGATCCGAACAATCCAAGCACACATCTGACCTTAGCAGAGATTTACACCGGACACGAATGGGTTGAAGATGCTGTTTCTCAATATGAAAAGGCTATCTCACTCGTGCCTCATAATCTCGATTACATTGAGTATTTTGGTGAATTTTACTTCCGACAAGCGAAACGTGAGAAAGCACTTGAGACATGGAATCGAATGGTTGCTGATGGAAACGCCACTGCAGAGAATTATGACCGCCTTGCACAACTACTTAAAGCCAAAAATTTCAAAGCTGAGGCGGTTACTGCAAGCCGAAAAGCGGTTGAGTTGATGCCAAATGAATACCGCTATCGTGAAGCATTGGCAAAACACCTCATGGAAGATCAAGCATACAATGAGGCACTTACAGAATACACAGCGGCGATGGAACTTGCGCCAAACGAGTTTTTTGCCGAAAAGATGGATGATAAAAGGATTGAACTCTATCGTCGACAAGGCACACTTGTTGATAAAATTGAAGCATTGGAAACTGAACTTAAGAAACCCGGATTGGCTGATGCGGAGATGTTTGCACATCAAAAGCAACTCGCGAAGATGTACCTGAAGTTGGGGAATATAACCTATGCATTGGAAGTTCTGTTGAGTGCCAAGCAGCGCAAACCTGATGATATATCTATCAACCGATGGATTGCACAAGTTTACACACGTCAAGGTAGACGCGACGAGGCGAATGCTACGTATATGCACCTGATTGAAGTGGATAGTGCGAATGCTCGTGAGTATCACGCGAACATCGCAGAGTCGTATTTGAACGTCATGGACTTTGATGCGGCAACAGCGGCAGCCAAACAGGTAATCGCACACAGTCCGCGCAATCCTGAAGGGCATGAATTGCTTGCACAAATTGCGAAACAATCCAGAAACTATGAAACTGCAATAGACAGTTTAAAGCAGGCGATCCGCTTACGTCCAGAAGCAATTGGCACTCGCTCAGAATTAGCAGCTACTTATAAACTTTCTGGCAAACTTCAACAGGCACTGGCACAGTATTGGCGGTGTTGGGACTTGAGCGATAATGTAAGTGACAAACTCTCTTTTGTCAAACCTCTCTCTGATGTGTATTACGACCTTGGCAGACGTGGAGATTTTGAGGAAAAATTAAAGCAATTGGCGAAATCAAATACAGGTCAGGTGGCACCCGTTTTAGCACTCGCTGAACTTCATCGAATGGAGGGTGACCTACCGAGTGCCCGTTTCCAATTGGCACAAGCATTAAACAAACAACGCGAAAACCCAGAACTCTTGGACCACTTAGCACAAATTAGTGTGGAACTTGGGGAGATTCAAGAGGCGGTTACGTATCAGCAGCGGCTTGTCAAAGCAGACCCTCATTTAACTCACCAGCAAAGACTTGGCGAATTGTTGTTTGATGCTGGACGTGAACAGGAGGCGATTCAAGCGTGGACGAAACTGCTACATGCCAAAAATCAAACACTTGAGGCTGAAGTCAAACTTGCTTCTTTACTGCTTCGGCACGGGTTGTCGGAAGATGCATTTCTGGTGCTTGACCGTGCAGCCGAAAAAATCACCGGCACCGATGCACACATCCCACTTTATCGTTTGGGGGCAATGTTAGTTAGCATGAATGAATCAGAACGCGCACGCCCTTATTTTCAACGGATTCTTGACATGTCTGAACCGCTTGGAAATGTTACGAAACAGCGGACAAAACAATCCTCAATTTATGCTTCTTCTACTATTCCGGGCGTTGACTACAACAAATTTGATCTTTCACGTACTACGATTCGAGAGATTCAGAGTAAACCTACTTTATCGGGTAGTGGCATTGCATGGGTGCCGAAAACATTTGAAGAAGCGCAAGCTGGCGCACTTGTGCATTTGACTACAATTGCACAGCAACATGGCAAACTATCCGAACTTGTTGGACAATTTGAGACTGATACCGAAGCAAATCCAACAGACATCAAGACACTTGAGACCTTGGCGAGACTTTATACCTTAATCCAACACAACGACAAGGCTGAAAGAACTATTGACAAGCTGATTGAGATTTCACCGAATGATTTGGCATACCAGCCGCTACGTTTGCACCGTTCAATGCAGGAAGACTCTAATCACGAAACACTGAAAAAGCTACTGGATGATATACCTGGATTAGTTCCCGAAGCGCGGTACCGATATATCGCAGAATATGCCAAAATGCTGTATTGGGATGAGAAAAAGGAAGATGCATCAAAACTCCTGAGCGAAGTTGAGGAGGTAAAGGTTGCGGACTTCAACACGGGTTATGCGTTAGTTGATGCGTTTCATCTGATTGAAAAGACAGATATAGCAGAAAAAATCCTCCTTAGTCTGCCGAAACCGCCGCAAGCGCAGCAGTATCAATATAGACAGTTGTTTGAAAAACTTACAGACTCCTACATTGAGCAAGATGAGCCAGAAAAAGCGATTGTGCTCTTCTGGACTTTCTGTGAAAGAACAAAACCGACCGGTTCGAATCCCAGACGGGTTGATGCACTTGCGCGGTCATCATATTATTACGGTGGTTATAGACCCGTTCAGACGACTTATCCCACGCCAATTGTCTATTTTAATAGAGAGCGTTTAAACTATCTGCAATCAATCTTCCGTGAGTTTTGGATAAGAGAACAACAAGAGAAGTTATTCACAAAATTCCAGAAAGAATTAGATGCAGCAGAAGGTAGAGATCGTATTTATCCAAGTTTAGCGATGAGTTACTGCTATTGGTGGGATGAGGAACGCGATAAGGCGCAAGAGATCCTTTCCAGTTTACAGAAGGATTTCCCGGATGACCTGACGCTCAAGCTGAACGCAGCTATTGTTTCTATTCAGGCAGGTAAATTTAGGGATGCGTTCATGATGCTTGAGGACCTTGCTGAAGCAGAACCACGAAACCGTCGTCAATATAACGATCTGCTATTGCAGCTTGCCATTCATACAGGTGATACTGTTAAACTACGAGAGTTGATGGCAAAACTTTTGAATTCACCAACAGGTACTCAAGAACTTTATCAGTTTTCGCAAAACCTACAGGACGCAGGTTTCACGCAGTATGCGATCGCTGCAGCGAAAAAAGCGATGGTATTAGCAATGACACAACGTAATGCCAATTTTCTGATGGAGTTAGGTGAACATCTGAGTGAACTCGGTAGAGGGCAGGACGCAGCGCTGCTTGCGGAACGTGCGCTAAGATTTACAAACCGACCTGACCGCTATGGACGGATGATGTATGCATATAATTTTCGACGGGCAACGAATTTGGTAAGCCGTTCAAAGGATATGCAGGAACGTGAAAACTTGCTCATTGCAGAGGTGGAAAAGAACCCTGAATCATACCAAACCCAAATTAAGTTAGCTATTTTCTATGAAAGTGCCAACAAAATTGAGAAAGCAGCAGAAGCATTTAAGGCAGCATTGGCACTCCGACCTAATGACAGCAGCGGACGCATGCGATATGTCCGTATGCTGGAACGAAATAGCATGGCAGAAGAAGCCTTGCCCGAATATACGATTCTTCTCAGAAACAACTCAACCGCACTTGGTTACGACTATAGAAAAGCGATAGACGCGTTTGTTTCAGCAGGAAAATTAGATGATCTTATTGCACTTACAAAGGATATCATAATGCCTGTTGGACAATACGCAGGTAGCGATCTTACCGTGGAGGTTGGACGTAGATGTTTGGCTGAAAACAGACCTCAATCCGCAATTGAGATATTCCAAAAGATACTTGAAGTTCACCCGAAATGGGATTACGTGCATCGAGATTTAGCATCTGCTTATGTTGCCGCTGGTGAACCTGAAAAGGCGATACAGTATTTGACAGAAAAACATGAAATTGGAAAGACATCACTATCGCAAACAGCGTTTCAATTGAAAATCGCTGAATACCATGAGGCTGCTGGTGGTCGTGAAAGTGCGATTCAATATTTGCAAGAAAAAACTGAAACTGGTGACCTCTCTAATACACAATCAACAGTTGTTTTGAAGCTTGCTGAATACTATGAGGTGAGTGGTGAATTAGAACAGTTCATTACAGAATATGAAGCAAAACTCGCGGAAGATCCGTCAAACACAAAACTGCTATATCTATTAGCATCAATGAAGATAAAAGTGAATGATATTGAAGGCGCAAACTCACATATCAACGCACTCATTGACGATGCACTCATGTCTGTTCAGACAACATGGCTTTATAACCTTGCCGATGTAAGTGAGAAGGCTGGTGCACACGATCTTCAATTCCGTCTGCTTGAAGCTGCTGCTGAGAAACTTGAAAATCAAAATTCATGGGCACTTGCAACATCTTACGAGAAACTGGGAGAAGCATACATCAAGAAAGAGGAGATGGAGAAAGCACAAAACGCATTCCGTAAAATGGGCACCATCCAAACGATGCGTGATAGTTCAAGAAGTACTTATGAAAAGAGACAACTCGCCTCAAAATACATGCAATACGAAATGTGGGACGATGCTGAAACTCTGTACACAGAAGTCATCAACGACCTTTCAGCTTCCTCGTGGGAACGTGAGACTGCCCAAGAACAATTCATGGAGATAAAACAACGGCGTGGTGATCTCAATTCACCCCAATTTGTTGAAAAAATCCAGGAGATGGGTATCAGCATGCAGCGCGCTATCGCACAAGAGTTTGCGCAGCGAAATCAGGTGGAGAAAGCGTTAGAAATATTTGAACGCATCTCAGAAACGATGCCGGAAGATTTAGAATCTCGCGCACAACTTGCTAAACTATATTCACGGCAAAATCAGCATGACAAAGCCTCTGAAACATGGCAAACATTACTTGAATCCGACCCGGAAAACACAAAGTATCAAGATGGTCTGGTAAATAGTTTTCAAAATGCTGGCAAACTTGAGCAAGCCCTCGGGGTTGCTCAGCAGTATATTGAAGCAGAGCCTGAAGTCGGTGTCCATTATGTCCGTCTTGCTAAACTCTATTCCGATGAAGATAGGAAGGATGAAGCAATCACTGCTTATGAAAAAGCAATTGAACTCGCGCCTGGCGATAGAAATGTCTATCTGAAAGTTGCAGAACTCTATTTTCTTAATGATAACATCACCGCTACCGAAGAAGCATATAAAAACGCCATTCAATACACGCCATCAGAATGGAATCGTCGAGGTATTGAGCGGCAATTGATGAATCTGTATCGTTATCAGGGAAATTTGGAAGAGATGTTACAGAAGGCTGAAGATGAAGGTACGCTCACACTTGAGATGCAAAAAGAACGAGCGAACTACTATCTCAGTATGGGTGAACTTGAAAAGTCTGCAGATGCATACAGAACAGCATTTGATATGACTACTGATTCCTATGATAAAAACAGG
Source organism: Candidatus Poribacteria bacterium (assembly GCA_028818995.1). The sequence goes on from JAPPMR010000940.1 coordinate 8,194, forward strand.
ATCTCCAGTGATTTGTTCAAGGTATACATGCAACTTGGGAGGATCGACTCAATCTTAGAAATCCACGAAAAGGCGATCCAAGCGAATCCAACAGGTCGATTAATCAGTTATGGGCAAAATGGTATTTATGCAAGAACTTATGCTGACCGGGCACGTGATAGTTTAATCGATGCTTACAAGGATCAAGGTAAACTTGAAGACTTACAAACACTTTTTAAAAGTAAACTGCAGGAGAATCCAGAGGATTCCAAAACTCTGAAAATGATGGCTAAGATTTACTGGAGTGGAGAGGATTTTAGAAAGTCGGCTGAAGTCTATCAGACGCTCAGCAAGATACAGCCTAATGATGTCCTCAATCTCTACAATGCAGGTGCAGCGTTGAACAGAAGCGGTCAAATAGGATTGGCAAAAGAGATGTTCAACAAAGCATCAACCGCACTTGAATCCAGTAGCGATAAAGATGATATGTGGTTTATTGGCACGCTCGCTACGATCTGCCTTGAGAACAAAATATATGATCAAGCGATTGAACTTGCAGAAGCCGCACTTGTTGAAAGTCGCAGCTACAGCGGTAGTTCTGTTCAGGAGACTTTACACGAAATGCTTGGCAAAAGCTACCGTGAGACAAAACGTTACGAAGAGGCTGTCAATGCATATCGGCAAATGGCAAATGTAGCAAGATATGATTGGCCGCGGGAAAGAGCAGAGACTGCCATTGAGGAAATTGCCAAAGCAGGTAAGCTCTATGAAAAATGGATTCCTGAGCAACTTAAGAAGGTTGAGGCGAATCCTGAAAATGTTAACTTACGTTTGAAACTTGCCCAAAATTACGAAGCGACAAACAGAGTTAAAGAGGCGGTAGAACAATATGAAAAAATCAGTAAACTTCAACCTGAGAACTCTCAGTGGTTTAAAAAGCTTGGCGAATTCTATGACAACATGCCAATCAAGAGACACGAGACAGGCGAAGCGGTTGAAGGCACAGCACTAAACCTGAATGGAAATAGGAGTTTTGTAGAAATCGGTGATAGTGAATCTTTAAACCAAATTTCGGGACAGGTGACGGTGTCAGCGTGGATTAAACCGACTAATTTTCCAAATGAGTATTCCCCCATTGTCTCCAAAACTGATGCGTGGGATTCCGATTTCAAAAAACGAAGTTTCTTCCTAAATCTTAAAGGAGATGGGTCAATTCAATTTGCGGCATCACCTGATGGAGAGGATGATGCATCTATTTATTCGCCAACAAGTATCATTGAACTTAACACTTGGCACTATATTGCAGGTGTTGTAGATACAGAGAATGACATCATCAAACTTTTCGTTGATGGAATTAAGGTCAATCAGCGAGATTTTAAAGGAAAGAAAAGGATATATCAAAGCAAATTCCCACTCCGTATTGGGTGGAGCTATGAGGAGGTATCCGCGCATAAATCTTTTGTTGGACAAATTGATGAGGTGCGTGTGTGGAACGTTGCGCGGACTGAACAACAGATTCGCGCCGATATGAACACACAACTCAATGGCGATGAACCCGGTTTAGTCGGATACTGGAAATTTGACGCTGAAAATCAAGGTGTTATTGCTGACGCAACACAAAACAGAAATGATGGTAAACTGATTGGAAATGCTACGTTTGAACCTTATACGCGTCCAATTTTTGAGAGTTCAAAAGAGGAACGATTGGCGCAAGTAGTCGCTGCATATCAAAAAGCGATTGAACTTGAACCGACCTCATACCAACATTACGATCTGTTGGCAAAGTTCTATGTAAAATCATCGCATACATCAGATGCGGAAGCGGTATACCGTCGAGCGTTAGATGCGTCTCTAACACAGGACAACCATAATTCTGCAATTAAGGCTATTTCTGAGCTTTACGCTAAAGATGGGCAAGAGGACAAGCAAATTGCTATCCTTGAAGAGATAAAACCTGATATGGAGCGAAGTGCTGTTCTGCACGAACTTTTAGGCGATCTCTACAAAAAAACGGGGGATTCTGAAAAATCTGAACTTGCTTACGCCAAGTGGCTGAAAATACGGCAGAAAGAGGCTGACAGGCAACAAAGTGCAAGTAATTATCGCAATTTAGCTGAAGAGATGCTTAATAAAGGTCGTTTCCCAGAGATCGCATTGAAATTCGCCAAGCGTGCATTACAAAGTTATACAGGTTCATATTATTACTATCCCACAACGCTTGGAGATGCATGTATTGCCAACGGACTTTTTGAAGACGCACTCATACACTATAAGCATGCGTTAAGCATCGTGCCATCAGGATATTCAACAGAGCAATTTTGGAAACGCGTCGCGGAGGCAGGCAAGAAGGCGAATGACAAAGAGGGTTACAGTCAAATGCTTAGTGCGTTGATAAATACTATTCCCTCAACAGATTCAAGTAATCACGCCAATGCTTACCGTATGTTGGCACATTTCTATAGTGATACCGAATCGTCTGAGTATGTGGAAAACAATCTGCTATCAAAAACGGGCTTTGTTCCTGAAATTCGTTGGATAACGCTTGGCCCCTTCAAGAGCATAGATTCTTATGGTTATGAAAACTCTTATATTCCTGAGGAGACCACACAAATTGACACAACAGCCAAATACTATGGGAGAGATGGACTCATCAGTTGGAAAAAAACTAAATATAGATCATTAGATGGACATTATGTTTTCGTTGGTGACAACGATGCGAGTGCAGCTTATGTATGGGCAGTTGTTATTTCGCCAGATGAACGCGATATTACATTCCGATTTGATAGCGATGACCAAGGGGTCATCTGGTTAAACGGCAAACAGATATTTAGTCATGATAGAACAAGTGGGACGAGACTTGATCGTTACACCGTTCCTGCCACCCTGAAGCAGGGAGAAAACACTATCCTTATGAAGATATGCAATTCAACGCAATCTTGGGATTTTTTCCTGCGGCTTACTGACGCTGAAGGTAATCCGTTTGAGGATTTGAAATTTAAGACTGCAGATGAGTTGATGAATGCGCCGCCTCCCGAACCGACTTTCCATGTGAATGTTAACCTCGGCATGGCTGAATATTACAGTAAAAACAACATGCTCGATGCGGCAATGGAACAGATGCAGCAGACCGGTATCGTTCAAGAAGATGTGTGGTGGGTGCTTGGACCATTTGATAACACCGCGGGAATTGGATACAACACCGCATACATCAGCGAAGACATCACGCAGATTGACACAACTGTAGAATATGAAGGTGCTGACGGTCAAGTAAGTTGGCGAAAATTTACGGATGATACATTTGACGGATTTATTGACTTTGGTAGGAACGTCAATTGGCGTGTATCTTATACATTTGCAATTGTCACTTCTCCTGACGAACGGCAAGTGCAATTCAGATTTGGTAGCGATGATCAAGCCAAATTGTGGTTAAATGGCAAAGAGGTGTTTGCGAAAGCAAATGCTGGATGGGTAGTTCTTGATAGGGACATAATACCTGTAACACTCAAGGCAGGTAAAAATACCGTTCTTGTCAAAGTTTGCAATGAAGAATTGAGTTGGGGTTTCTATTTGCGTATTACGGATGCTGATGGTAAACCTTTTGAAGACTTGAAGATTAGCAAGGCATCTGACAAATAGCAGAGATGTTCAAAGTGATTAAGGAAAGTATGATGAAGAATTATTATCTTTTATTTTTATTGCTCATAGTGATTGTTGGTTGTGCATCAGAACCTGTGGAGATACCTGATCCAAACTTGGCTGCAGTTGTACGGAGAGCATTGAACTTAAAACCAAATAAACCGATCCGCCTAAAGAAATTGGAAAAGTTGGAGAGTATTAATGCATGGGAAAAGGGTATAAGTGACTTAACGGGATTGGAAAAGATGACGGGTTTAACAAGTTTATATCTTGGCAATAATCAAATTCGAGATTTAACACCATTAGCTGGATTGACACAACTGAGAACGTTGGGTCTTTCTTATAATCCAATTGGTGGCATTACACCGCTTGCTGGATTGACACAACTTCAACACTTGGATTGCAGGAATTGTCAAATCAGTGACATTTCAGTCGTTACTGGAATGACAAACCTCAGGAACTTAGACCTTTGGGAAAATCAAGTTAGTGACATTACGCCGCTTACGAATTTGACGCAGCTTACGAATTTAACTCTCTATCACAATCAGGTCAGTGACATTACGCCGCTTACGAATTTGACACAACTCAAAGAGTTATTGCTTGGGACTAATCAAATAAACGACATAGGAGCACTTGCTAAATTAGATCAATTGACACGTTTGTGGCTTGGAAGTAATCAGATCAGTGAAATTACTGCCCTCGCCGGATTAAAGCAGCTGGAAGAAATATCACTTGATTACAATCAGATCAGTGACATTACGCCGCTCGCCAAATTAAAGCGGCTTAAAGACTTGCAGCTTGCCAGTAATCAAATTGCGGACATTACGCCGCTTGCAGAATTGACACAACTAACAAAGTTAACGCTTGGGGACAATAAAATTCGAAATGTTGCAGATGTTGTGACGCTATTTTCCGGATTGACGCAACTTACGGATTTGCAACTTGGTGATAATGAAATTAGTGACATTACACTTCTATCGGGATTAAAGCAGCTTACAGCATTAG
>JAPPMR010000086.1 GCA_028818995.1 Candidatus Poribacteria bacterium
TCCCTGCACTGTCAACAAACACTTCCGGCTCATCGTCTGTTACATCAATGCCCATTGCGCGAACCACATCAAGATAGCGTTGTGTTTCATGCTGTGCTGTGTTATTCGGCACTGCGAGACTCAATAATTTCTTCCTGCCGGTGTTCGTTTCAAATCCAACACGGAACGGAATCCTCGCAAGAAACGTGTGAAGAACCAAACGAAACGTCGGTTGCAGCACAATCGCTATTTGGAATTTACGCTGAATAAGTTGATAAATCAACTTCGGTATTGAAGCCTGATAGGTAAGCACCTCATTCAGATGTGGATTTGCAGATACCAAATCCTCTCGCGTCGGTGCCACCATGTAAGCAATATAGGCATCTCGGAAATGCTGACGTAAGGCACGGATAACAGGTGTTGTTAAAACCGTTTCGCCGAGCGGTGCCAGCCTGATGATTAAGATGCGATCGACCTGCTCAGGTTGTAGCATACTGAAACTTCTACCATATCCACTGACACCAACAGTGCTCACAGAACACCGAAAAATGCCGTAGTACACGCTCTCATCCATCAATTGTAAATTTTTGCGAGTCACGATATAATATCGTAAAACTGACGGGATGTCAAGATGATCTTCCACCTTCAGAGTTTAAAAGAAAAGTATCTACGCGGTTGGGAACAGCAGGCGACTGTTATCCTGCTTGCCTCTTCGTTATTGCTAACACTGCATAGGTATTACAGTCGACGGAGTTTTTTCAAACGCCACTTCGCAGAATACCTTGGAACTGGACCTCTGGCAGAAAGCTACCCATACTACTACTGGTTTCTAATCACGGCATTCACGTTGTTACTCGTGCCTGCCCTCGTCGCGAAATTTGGAACAAAGGAAAAATTGAGCGACTACGGTGTCCAACTCGGAAACCAGAAACTCGGATGGAGTGTAACAGGTATGGCGTGGATTGTGATGATACCGGTGGTCATTTTCGCGGTCATAGCGTATCCACCGTTTGTAGCAAAGTATCCGCTCTGCAAGGTAGTCGCAAATAGTTGGCAGACATTCCTACCGTACCAACTCGCCTATGGTGTTTACATGTTTTCGTGGGAATTCTTTTTCCGTGGGTTTATGCTCTTTGGATTGGAACGGAAATTCGGGAACTACAGCATTTTGATCCAGACGATTCCGTTTGCTGTGATGCACTATTCCAAGCCGCTGCCGGAGGCACTCGGTTCAATCATTGCTGGTGTCTTGCTCGGTGTGCTCGCACTGGAAACTCGCTCATTTATCTATGGAGCGGCGATCCACTGGCTTGTCGCTATGACAATGGATGTGGTGGCTGTTATCTTGCCGCGGTTTTTGGGTTAAGAATTTCATTGCGAACAGTCAGCAACTATGCTATAATTCATGACGTTTGATAAAAACAGTCCAAAATAGGAAATATTCTGTGTCATTTTCTTATTCTCTACCCAAACTAAAAATAAGCGAAAGCACAAGAAGCCTTTTTCAAGACCTTCTTGATTATTGAGAAGGCCACCACTAAACCACAGAAAAAATAATGAAAAACATTACTAAAAAAATTGTAAACAACTTTGGCGAAAGCATTGTTCGAGTAGACGGCGATATCCCTATTGACTTGCCAGCAAAGGACGGCGATAGGTTCCTATTCATCAGCCATGACCAAAGCTTCCTGACACACGGTTTGCATAAGTACCCTGCCAAATTCTTCCCGGAATTACCACGTTGGCTCATTAAACGATATTCTCAAGAAAACGATTGGATTCTTGATCCATTTTCAGGCAGCGGCACTACAAACGTTGAGGCACTTCTTTCAAGACGAAACTCTGTCGGAACTGATGTGGACCCATTTTCACGTTTCATTTCAAAAGTGAAAGTAACACCTTTGGTAGAAGCAGATATCAAGTCCGCGCAAAAAATGCTTTTAGAGGCGATTCTCCATTACCGTCCTTCACTTGTAGACGATTCCGATCTACCAGATTTCCCTTATAGAGACAACTGGTTCAACAAAGAAATTCTTTTGGAACTAACCTATCTACAAAAGCAGATACAGTCCCTTGACACCGACGATGCTGTTAAAGATTTCTTTAGGGTTTGTCTATCTTCCATCATCCGTTCTGTCTCCAACGCCGATGACAATTGTACCCGTACCGTGATTCGGAAGAAATTGACCAAACTGGTACGCCCCTCCGATGCTCTGAACCGGTTTGCAAAAGCAGCTCTCGTTAAGGTGCCGAAGATGGTAGCGTTTTCTGAATACTACCCATCAGGTATAACCGCTGATTTTCCAGACGATATGGACGCAAGGAACATTAAATACAAATCAAATTACTTTGATCTTGCGGTAACCTCACCGCCTTATGTCAATGCCGTTGACTATCCGAGAACCCATCAATTAGAGATGTATTGGTTAGGTTTCGCGCAGGATTCTCTAACGGCTTTGAAAAAGCAGAATGTCGGGACGGAAAGCGTTTCAGCTGTCCATTATAAAGTCCGGCATGAAATCGGGGTACCTGAGGCGGATAGGGTTATAGCGAACATTTTTGAAGATGATCCAAGGCGTGCATACATTGCCTTTAAGTATTTAGATGATATGCGAAAGAACCTTATTGAAGTCTACAAAGTCCTTCGCGAGGGTGGTAGATACGTCATTGTCGTAGGTAATAATCGTATCCGTGGGCAGCTATTTGAGAACTGGAAATACCTCATGCCAATCGCCGAAGAGATCGGTTTTGAGATCGAAACTTACTTCGGCTCAGAGATTATTAAACACTTCCTTAAAATGCCGAGAAAGGAACGAATCCACACGGATTGGATTTTAATCCTGAAAAAATAAATGAATCAAAACGGAGCAGTCTGTGACCCAACCTGATATCATTCAAACGATACTCAAAGACAGCAATTACCACCTTGACCTATTCGACACGTCTGAAATTCAGAGCTTACGTCAACGGATAGAGGGGAAAAAAACACCTATTACCTACTGCCCAATTCGAGGGAAGGCCGTCCAACTAAAACCTGAAGAACTTATCCGCCAACTGTATGTAGAACGCCTCCTGAATCGGTATCATTATCCGCGAGAACGTTTGCGGTTTGAGCATCTTGTCAACTTCGGTAGGGAAAAGAAACGCGCCGACATTGTTATCCTTGACAAGGACAGAGCCGATACCCCCTATATTATCGTTGAAGTAAAGAAACCGAAACTCCAAGATGGTAAAGCACAACTCCGCTCTTACTGCAACGCCACTGGTGCCCCCATCGCTGTATGGACAAACGGACAACAGATTTCGCACTACCACCGAAGAGATCCAAACTACTTTGAAGATATTACCGATATTCCTAACGCTAATCAGACTTTGGCGGATATACTCAATGAACGTTTTACCCTCAAGGATCTCATTCTTAAGGATAAACTCGCCACAGAGCACAAATCCTTAAAGGATGTCATTTTGGAATTAGAGGATGAGGTGCTCGCCAATGCAGGCGTAGATGTCTTTGAGGAGGTTTTTAAACTTATCTTCACCAAACTCTATGACGAATTCAAGAGTCAGGAAGATAAAACGTTTATCAACCGTCTCCTACGACACAGAATCAGCACGATTGTTCAGGAAACAGATCAATCTTACGACGTTGAGAATCCAGATTATGAGGTTTTGAAGAAAGCGGTTGAAGAAATCCCAGATGACGATTTTCGCGCGATGGAGTTTAGAAACACAGGACAAACCGACTCCCAACTCAAAACCAAAATTCAACGACTTTTTGACGATGCAAGAGATCGGTGGAGAGGTGTTTTTCCCGAACATTCCGCGTTTGAACTTTCTGACAGCCATCTATCAGTTTGCGTTTCAAGTTTGCAGGATATAAAGTTGTTCAACTCCAATTTGCAGGTTGTCGATGAAGCGTTTGAGTATCTGGTGAGTAAATCTGCGAAAGGTGAAAAGGGACAATACTTTACCCCACGCCACGTCATAGATATGTGTGTCAAGATGCTCAATCCGCAGCCAGGGGAATATATGATTGACACCGCCGCGGGAAGCTGCGGCTTTCCGGTGCATACCATTTTCAAACTGACTGGAACACTCTTTACCAATGCGGAAATCCCAGCAGAAGACAAAGCACACGTCCTCAAGGTGTTTGGGATTGATTTCGACGAAAAGACCGTTCGGGTGGCGAGAACCCTCAATCTGATCGCAGGAGATGGTGAAACGAATGTCTTGCACCTCAACACACTGGATTATGAACGGTGGGACGACAGCACAGAGAAAAATAGCAGCTGGGGCCGCACTTATGGCGACGGTTTTGATCGCCTGAAAGCATTAAGGATGGAACAGGACGAGAACAAATCATTTGGTTTTGATATTCTGATGGCGAATCCACCTTTTGCCGGGGACATCAAAGAGAGTCGTATCCTTCATCAATACAACCTCACCTTTAAGCAGGACGGCAAAGCACATACCAAAGTTGGGCGAGATATCCTGTTTATTGAACGCAATTTTGATTTCCTCAAACCCGGTGGTCGCATGGCGATTGTGCTACCGCAAGGCAGATTTAACAACACATCTGATCAATACGTCCGTGAATTTATCGCGGAACGCGCCCGTATCTTGGCTATCGTCAGTTTGCACGGTAACACCTTCAAACCGCATACCGGCACGAAAACGAGCGTTCTGTTCGTGCAAAAGTGGAACGATGACCCAAGTGTGGGACCCCTCTGTCGAAAAGTGGACAACTATTCTGTCTTTTTGGCGGTGAGTGAGAAAGGCGGTAAGGATAATTCTGGCGATTATGTTTTCCTTCAAAATAGCGATGGGCAGCACAAATTGGACAAAAACGGGCACCTGATTGTCGATCACGACCTCCACAACCACAACGAGGAGCTCCGCGATGGTATTGCAGAAGCCTTTATTGAATGGGCAAAGCGTGAAGGTTTAAGTTTTTGGAGATAATAGGCATTCAATCGGTACTGTCCCCGGAACCTAACATCGTTGAGGAGCACTTCTATATCTGCCTTGTCGGTTTTTTAGTCTAACTTTTTTATAACAGTTTTGAGATCTGTCTGAACGTCTTTAACATCTAATTTAACGTCCTTGACCTCTGCCTTGTCGGCTTTTTCGTTTATGACCTGATCCACGCGCTTTTCAAGTCTCTCTAATCGGGTGCCTATCTCTTCAAGTCTCTGTAATAATAATTTGTTGAAGTGATTTGACATCGGAAACTCCTCCTGTATTGTAGGATAACAGAAATTTGTGGTGGCTGTCAAGCAATTATGAATTGTCAGAATCAGGATTTACAAGATTCAAGGATTTGCAGGATTGGAGGAAAAGCCGCTGAAAAATGAAAGAGTGAAACGCAATAATGCAGTATTCTATCGTTGATTACCAGTCTATAGTGGATGCCTCGCATTCTCTGAGGTTTGATGCGGAGTTTTTTCACCCTGATTATCTACAAGTTCAACGCCGACTTGAAGAAATTGGTTCGCGCAAACTCATTGACTTTCAAGTCAATATCAGACACCCTAAAGAGATAAAGCGAAATTATGTGGATAATGGCGTTCTGTTTTTAAGAGCACAAAATGTACGTCCGCTCTCCATTGATCTGACATCTAATCCTGTTTATATATCAGAAGAAGACGCAGAACGTTTGAAGGAAAACACTATACATTACAAAGATATTCTAATAACAAGGTCGGGAGCAAATGCGGGTCAGTGTGCTATATATCTTGAAAATAGTTATGCTATCTCATCGTCTCATACCTTTATCCTCAAAAGCGGAAACTTAAACCCTTTCTTTCTCACTATTTTCCTCAATAGCAGGTATGGCAGAACATTAATAGAAAGGGGCAAATACGGCAGCAGCCAGCCTGAGATTGCTCCGCCTTTTTTGTATCAAATTCCTGTCCCGAATTGGGAACACCTTCAAACGGAGATAGAGAAAACCTATCTCCGATCAAAAGAACTAACGGAATTATCAAAAACGAGGTATGCTGAAGCCCAAACCCTTCTGCTGAGTGAACTCGGACTCGCCGATTGGCAACCGAAGCACACGTTAGCCTTTGCCACGGATTATGCAAGCATGCAACGCGCAGAGCGGATTGACGCGGATTACTTCCAGCCGAAATACGATGACATTATCAGTGCCATTAAAGGTTATCCGGGCGGTTGGAGTCCGATTGCCAGTCAAGTCCATTTAAAAGGTAGCAATTTCAAACCTGAACCTGAAACGGAATACAACTATATTGAACTTGCCGATATTGGGGGCAGTGGAGAAATAAAGGATTGTATGGTAGCGCAAGGACAAGACTTGCCAAGTAGAGCGCGATGCAAGGTGAACACAGGAGATGTAATTGCTTCATCTGTTGAAGGCTCACTGGAAAGCATAGCCTTGGTAACAGAGGAATATGATAATGCCCTCTGTTCAACTGGATTTCATGCTATCAATTCGGATGCGCTTAATTCGGAAACTTTATTGGTGCTTTTGAAAAGTAGCGTCGGTCAGTTACAACTCAAAAAAGGGTGTAGCGGGACAATCCTTACCGCAATCAATAGGGAGGAATTCGGTAGAATTGTTGTTCCATTCATCACAGTCGATAAGCAGTCTGAAATCCAACAGAAAGTCATTGAATCCTTTAGTTTACGCAGGCAAGCCAAAGACCTTCTGGAATGTGCAAAGCGAGCAGTCGAAATCGCCATTGAACAAAACGAACAAACTGCTATTGACTGGTTGGAATCTGTTTTGCAGGTGCCTTGAATATTTTTGTCAGAGATTCTTCTTGTAACCAGAACCTCAGTCCTGTTTCGGTCATGCCCACCCTGCATTGCCCGTCCAGTTCAGATTGATAAATCAAATCAACACTCGCGCAAAGTAAGGATAGTATTGATAAAATTCTTCGTATTGCTTCAATTGCTCAATGTGTTTATTGCTGGTATCATCTATTTTATACCCCAAAGCTCGTGAAAGAAACAGACCTGTTTTCTTGGTTGTCGGCAGATACTCTTCAAGGTACAATCTCTCTTTAATGCTTAAAATAGGAACCTCAATTTTATGAGGATCCTCCCATTCTAAATTTATAAATCTCCAATTTTTGAACCACCGACGAATTTTCAATACTTCATTCTTATTACAAACGATACCTGTTATACTTAACATTTGAGTTTGATCGTTGTAATGAGATGAATTTAAAAGTTGGAAAATACTTTCACCTGATGCAGGAAGTGCTTGTTGTGATGCCAACTGAAGCATTTCCTGCAGCAATTTTATGAAAGGCCATTGTCTCTCAATATCTGTTGGTTGTGCTTCTGGTGGCAAGATTTCATCATATTTTTCTACAAAATCTTTCCATTTTTCTTCACGGTATTTTTCTTGGAAAATCTCCCACTTCTCTTCACGATACCTATCTCTGAAATCTTCCCATTTTTCTTCACGATTTTCTGATGTCAATTCCTGTGGCGGCAGTTCAGCTGGAATGGTGATTTTGACAATACTATTCTCCGATACTTTTCCTAAAACGTCCTTAAAATTGTTGAAATTTCCAAGGTTTAGATTAGTATAATCAAGCCAAAAGATTTCTTTACCTCGACTTGAAAAATGTGCCAGAAAACTTGTAAAATCATCATTTATTAGTTCCAATTTTTTTGAGAAACAATGGAACTCCTGTCTCTTGAAAGTTGCCAGATTTTTCTCAATTGAAACTATCTGAACTTCTGGACAACGATCATGAATGATCCTACAATCTTCCAGAAACGGACCGCCAAACCCATAGTATGTATAATCAGACATTTTAATTTTATCTTGAGTTCTAAGTATATCAAGAATTTGAACCAGCAAAAACCTATCAATCGCTTTATTCACCCTTAGATGGTAGGCCGGATGTTTCATTGTTGGGCCTCCCTCAACATCTGATCAAAACACTCCTCTCCGACTTTAGACGGACTGACTTCTTGGTCACCAAAAAGATACATTTGAACCGTCTGAATGTCATCTGAATCTTTTCTGTACGCTATCTGTTTTTTTGTTGGTTCTTTTGGCTTTGGTCGAGGCAATTGACGCTTAAATTGCTCTCCTTTCAATCCTGATTTAACAGGATTCATTTTCAAAGTCTCAGTCTCAACCTCTTTTTTGATTTCATCTAAACTATAGGGATTTCCTAAGGCTATTTGACGCTTTGATTCATCGGCATCATTTTTCCAATGGTTTGTGTAAGCAGTAAAAAGTTTCATGCCTTCTCTCATCTTATTTTTTACCTGTAAATAGAGCGGGGAAGACGCATCTATTCCTCTTTTCGTGGTCGTAGTAGGGAGCTTAGCAGCATCGTTACACTGAAATTCAACAATGCCAGCAATAGCAATAAACTGTGTATGGTATCTCGGGACACCTGCTTCTCCCCATCCGGTAAGTTCAGAACGGTCACAGTATAAAACAGCACGGTCATTGCAAATTATCGTCCACCCAGCATCCATTGATGAATATCTCTTCTCTTCCTGCTCATCATTTATTTCCTCTTGAGATGGTATCGGTCTTGTAAATCCGACGCTCAGAAAAACTTTAACACCATCGTTCTCTGTTTGATAAATATAGGGTTTTATCTTTTCATTAAAAACTAACTTGGTCGGTTTCGCCTCAACTTGTTTCCCATTTATTTCGACTTCAAACCCCTTATTAAAAATAAAAGCGTAATGTGTTCTAACTTTGTCAGTTAATTCACGAGTGAAATTTTTATTTCCTTCACCAAAGCGTATTGCGATCCCTTCATTTAATTCATCTATGACAATTACTGTTCCATCTTCTTTGTCAGGTCGCGACGATTCGGATACAGGCAGATGCCACTCCTCTGAGTTGTCTATCCATTTCGGGGTTATCTCAACTTCATAACAGTCTTCTTGATTTCGGGTTGATATTAAACACTGTTTGCCAATTTTAAAAATCGCTCTTTTCATACCGATGCCGTAAACCCCAACCGTTGGCAAATCGCCTTCTCTATCCTTCGGATCTTTACCCATTCGGAAAGCGTATTCGTGCATATCCCAGGGAATGCCACCACAGTTATCGGAAATAGAAAATGAATTTTCGTCAAACGTTATCTTAGCATTAAATCCCTCGTAAGGCTTTTCGCCTGAACTGTCTTTCCTTTGGCGCAAAATCCCATCAACGCAGTTGTCCAATAAGTCTAAGATAGCGTCAACCAAATCGATGTCCCTCGTCAGCATTTCAACGAAAAACGATTTAACAGGTGTGGCCTTAACTGGATTGTACTTATTCGTTTCCATGTCAAACTCCTTCAGAATGCTTTTCTAATCACACTTAAAATATGCTCTGCAAGAATAGGGCTTACGCTGTTGCCTATCTGTCTGAAACTATGCCACTTCGTAGGATGAAATTGAAACCAATCGGGGAAGCCTTGAAGGCGTGCCGCTTCTCTTGGTGTTATCACCCGATCTTGCGTCGGGTGTAGCGGACGAACTGCTTGATAACTTCCGTTATCCTTATCAGTACCTGCCGTTAGAGTTGGACAGAATCCATTAGATTTAAGGCGACGGCTTTTTGAAATCTGATCGATTTCGCCCTGTTTAATTTTAGAATACCTGTCAAGGACCTTTTTTGAATGTCGAGTACCAAGGCATCCTGATACTTCACTCTTCCCTTCAAGACGTGTAATTGCTTCTGGGTCTCCAACCCCATCAGGAATTTGACCATACAACTTTAAACCAAAATCGCCTTCTACATTTTTTGTTATTTTTTTCCACCCATCTTCTTCGGTGAGCCAAAGTGGATCTATTTTTCGGCGTAAACCTTTCAAAGCATCTTTTACATAAACAGGTTTCGCATTTGCAGCTTCAAACTCTGTAGACCCCACTGGATTTATTTCGTCTTTTAAGTACCCAAAGAAAAATACTCTTTCTCGCGTCGTGGGAGCTCCGAATTCTTTGGCAACAAGACTCATAGGTTCCAAAATTTCATATTTATCCTCCAATTTAGATCTAATTTGTTTGATAAATTTTTTGTTTTTTCGACTTAAGATTCCTGGTACATTCTCAGCAAGAAAGAATTTGGGGGCTGCGTCCTTGACAATTTGAAAAAAATGAGTAAATAGTTTGTTACGCGGATCTTTGGAGTTGTTCTGACCCATGTGGCTAAAACCCTGACAAGGGGGGCCACCAATTATACCGTCAATCTCACCAACTTGGAGATTGAACTTTTTTAATATATCGGTTGCTGAGACTACTGATAGGTCTTGCGGCCAAAGTGATGTGTTTGGGAAATTTTTCTTGTAGACAGAAATGGCTTGTGGATCAATTTCTACTGACCCTGCTATATCAAATCCTGCGCGTCTTGCTCCCAAACTGAAGCCACCGGCACCGCTAAATAAATTGATTATTTTTAATTCTCCGCATTTTGCTGCCATTTCATATAACGCCCCTTCTTTTCAGTGTATCCGATGCTACTCAGCACTTTGTTAGTACCAACGACAGAAAGCAGAGGCAGATACCTGCTGTTGAGTTTCAATTCCCTTCAAACGGGAAGGCACACTCAAAGTTATACTACATTTTGCGTAAAATGTCAAATTAAAGTTTCCATTCACAATCTTGATAAGATATAAAACGGCACTCTGGGATGTGTAAATATTTTGGCAGTGAGTTTTCAGAAGGAGGCTTTTTAGATTTGTGAAAGGACGAGGCACAAACTAAAAGTTTACGCTACAAAGCAGCACTTCTCATAATTGTACGTTAAAACTTTATACACCTCTATTTCTTAGCAAATTCTCACGTTCTCATAAACCTACGCAAGCACGCTAAAGAGCTGCTGGCATGTGCGAAGCGAGCAGTGGCAATCGCCATTGAACAGGACGAACAAACTGCTATTGACTGGTTAGAATCTGTGTCATAGATGCTTTGAAAAGTGCCTATTATTCAGTTGATTGCTGAACTGAAGGCAGCTGTATAAAACGTTTGATGCCTGTGTGGAGGCTCCGATCCCTTATAATCATTTTGAATTTATGTGTATAGTATGATATGCTATGATAATAGTGTGGTGAACTCTTGTCATTAGGAAGGAAGATCAAAACAATTTATGGCGTTTATACTTACTGACCAGAACATCGAAGCGTTGATACAAGAACGTAAATTTTTACCTATAAGATGGGATCAGAAATTTATTGAAAAGCCAAGAAGAGGGCACATAGATTACTACTTAAGTGTGCCCGGTTGTGCGGGGAAAAAATTTGAAATTATTCGCAAAAAGAGTGCGTTTGATAGATCAAACTTTTCGGTTATTTTAGGGGTTTATTTTCCAGAGGTGAAGGATCTTTTTCGACTTCGCCGATACAACGGGAATAACCACACACATACAAACCCAATAGAAAGAAATGTAGTTTCTGGTTTCCATATTCATACGACGACAGAAAGATACCAAAGAAAAAATTTACAAGATAGACGAATAAGGATAGATGCTTACGCGGCACCAACAACGCGCTATCAAGACATCGAAGGTGCGCTTCGGTGTCTAATAAAGGATGCGAATTTTCAAGAACCCTCACGCTTTTAGGAGATACGAGAAATGACGCTTAAAAATATAGAGAAAAACTTCATTGAAAAGTTCTCATCAAAGATTCGGATTGTTCCTGATGGCAAAGGGCGTTTCCGTGTGTTTACACCCTTCAGATTTGATGACGGTGATCACTTAGCTATCGTTCTGAAAAATGAAAACGGACAGTGGGTACTTTCCGATGAAGGGCATACTTATATGCACCTTACTTACGAGATTGATGAGACGGAGCTACACAGCGGCATACGCCATAAAATTATATCCGGTGCCCTTTCTATGTTTGAAGTAAAAGACAGGGATGGTGAGTTAATACTTGAGATTCAAGGTGAGGATTACGGTATAGCCCTGTACTCCTTCGCCCAATCGTTGCTCAGGATCGGTGATGTTTCGTATGTGTCTTTGTTGGGAGAAAAACGCTCCCAACAGATATTTGGGGATGCTATTCACGGGTCAAGAGATGCCTCCCATCAACAGACATTCAGGCGCATCGTCCGAGGAGTATTAGAAGAAAATGTGCCAATAGGAAGTATGGAATCCAATTGGAAACATCCGAATGATCCAAAGGGAGCATACAAAGTGGATTATCGGATTAACGGAGTACCCAAACCGCCTCTTTTGGTGCATGTCCTTTCTGGTGATACTAAGATGCGCGACGCGACAATTGCTCTGCACCAATTTGAGAAATGGAAAATGGACTTTATGTCTCTGGGTATCACAAAGGATGCAAATCCTAAACCTCAAAAAGTGCTGGATTGCTTCCTTGATGCCGGAGGCACATATTGTAATCTAGCTGAGAGTCCCAGCAGAATCCAAGAATACCTTTCTTAGGTAGAATCAATAATTTCGATAAAAATAAAACGCTGTCGGTTCCTAATATCGACGGCTTTTTTGTTATTTACTCGGCAGGTTTTTATATCTCTTTACCCTTAGACTGAGTTCACGTTGCCTATTTCTTAGCAAACTCAAGTCCTCATAAAAATATCCTCTAATTGCAGTTGACATCTACATCGTTTTTGAATAGAATATGTCTTATACAACTTGTAGAGGTATTTTGAGAACTGGAGATTGATTTGTACTTGTAGAGGAGATAAAAATATAAAATGGCTAACAATATTTTTTCACCGGTAGAAACTGCTTATCCAATCGATAACGCGCATGTCAAAAGTCTGGACAC
>JAPPMR010000934.1 GCA_028818995.1 Candidatus Poribacteria bacterium
CCAATAACCACCTCCATAGAAGAAAATAACCTTCGTGAAGAAGAACAACAACTTCGCGAAAAAGAACAACAACTTCGCGAAATTGCTGAGGCAAAAGTTGAAGAACAAGCGGAGCAATTGAGAGGTGCAAAGAATCTCACAAATCAACAAGCAGAAAAGATTCGAGAACAGGCAGCTGAATTAGAAAGACTACGTCAACAACTTGGTAAGTGATAACAAATATGTCCCTTCGTCATTTTTAAGTGCTTCAGTGGAATGAGAATATAATTTTGATCTTCCATTGATCTGTGATATTGTCCGATTACATGAATAACAGGACTTACGCACAAACGGTAGGCGCGTTTTGAAAACGCGCCAATAATGCAGAATTTTGCTGAAGCGTTTTAATTGCCATAGCTCCTGATTTGACTATAGAAATGGCTTTTCAGCAAACTGACAATAAAGGTTATATGCCTAATCAAGATGAATGTGCTACAAAGAAACTCACAATCTGAAAGTCTGTCAATTATTGGCGAAGGTATTGCTATAAAAAACGGTGTTTGCACATCTAAATCTTATAGGTAGCAACTTGAGTTAAAATAGTGAATCATGAAAATAAGCGAACATTTTCTTGGCATTTGCGGCGTTTGAAGTCGCGTAATTCATTGCCAAATCAACGCAGCATGTAGCATGCCGCACCTCAGACATGCTGCGGTATGCAAGGTTCTTAACCACGCCTACCGCAGCGTGCCGAAGTAATTCAAAATCTACTATAAATACGAAAGGAAACCGATATT
The DNA here is from genome assembly GCA_028818995.1 of Candidatus Poribacteria bacterium. The sequence goes on from JAPPMR010000934.1 coordinate 777, forward strand.
ATGGCAAGAAAATCACACGTTCAAACCACAATCAATAGTGAAGCGGTGGAATTTCTCTGCGAACCTCGGCAAAGTCTACTGGAAGTCCTCAGAGATGAACTCCACCTTACAGGCGCAAAAGAGGGATGTAACAACGGAAATTGTGGTGCATGCAGTGTTATCCTTGATGGCAGACTCGTCAATTCATGCCTTGTTCTCGGCGTAGAAACTGATGGCAAATCTGTTGAAACCATTGAGGGTCTTGCTGCCCCAGATAAATTGCATCCGATTCAAGATGCCTTCCTCGAAAATGCCGCGCTTCAATGCGGTATTTGCACACCCGGCTTTATTATGAGTGCAAAAGCCTTGCTTGATCAAAACCCCAACCCGACAGAACACGAAGTCCGATACTGGTTGGCAGGAAATTTATGCCGCTGTACCGGTTACGATAAAATCGTCCGTGCTGTACTTGATGCAGCCGCAGCTACGTAAAAGGAGCGTCCTTATGTCTGAAAAGAAGGAATATAAAGTTATCGGAACTCGCCCTATTCGGCATGACGGCGTGGATAAAGTCACCGGTAGGGCAATTTATGGGGCAGATTTTCAGATTACCGGACTCCTGCACGGCAGGGTGCTACGGAGTCCACATGCCCATGCACGAATCGTCTCAATTGACACAAGCCGCGCCGAAGCACATCCCGGTGTTAAAGGTGTTGTCACTGCGCAAGACCTACCCGAGGCAGAGGACAAAATAGCAGACCTTGGGGAAGGTGCAGTTAGTCTCAAATATCTTTGCGATAACATCTTAGCCAGCGATAAGGCACTCTATAAAGGACACGCCATTGCCGCTGTCGCTGCAACTGACCCGCATATTGCCGAAGAGGCATGCGAACTGATTGATGTTGAATATGAGGTGCTGCCGCCTGTATTAGAAGTGCGCGCAGCGATGGAACCAGATGCACCCATTATTCATGAAAACATAAGAACATCTTCGCTTGGCGAAACAGGTGACAAACCGAGCAACGTCGCCAGTCACATCCAATTTAAAAAAGGAGACATTGAAAAAGGCTTTGACGAGGCAGATATAGTTATTGAACGCGAATTTGTTACAGGCACCGTTCATCAAGGTTATATTGAACCACACAACGCTACCGCGCTTTATAATCCCGATGGGCAGCTGACGGTATGGTGTAGCACACAAGGTGCATTCACCGTCCGTGAACAACTCGCTGAAATTTTGCAATATCCCATTTCTAAAATCAAAGTGGTTCCGTTGGAGATCGGCGGCGGTTTTGGTGGTAAGATTAACGTTTACATTAAACCTGTCGCAGCACTGCTTGCGAAGAAAACCGGAAAACCTGTTAAAGTTCTCATGAATCGAGCGGATGTATTTGAAGGCACAGGACCAACACCTGCCTCTTATATCACGGTGAAAATGGGTGCAACCAAAGATGGCAAGATAACTGCTGCCCAGACATCTATGGCTTTTGAAGCGGGCGCGTATCCCGGCTCACCAGTCGGTGCAGGTGCAATGTGTATCTTCGCACCCTATAACACTGAGAATGTCTTAATTGATGGATACGACGTTGTTGTCAACAAACCGAAAACCGCTCCCTATCGTGCCCCTGGTGCAACAAACGCAGCCTTCGGTTCAGAAACTGTCATTGACGAACTCGCGGAAGAGTTGAACATAGATCCGCTTGAGATTCGTCTTATGAATGGTGCAAAAGAGGGAGACCATCGTGCAGATGGACCTGTTTTTCCGCGTATCGGCTTCATAGAAACAGTCGAAACAGCGAAATCGCACCCGCATTACACCGCACCAAATGGTAAAAAACATCATGGACGCGGTGTTGCATCCGGTTTCTGGTTTAATATCGGATTGGAATCCAGCGTTACGATCAACGTTAACCCCGATGGCACGGTTAACCTCGTTGAAGGTTCCACGGACATCGGCGGCACCCGTGCTTCAATTGCAATGCAAGCAGCGGAAGTGCTCGGCATCCCCGCCGAGTCAGTCAATCCGACCGTTGTTGATACCAATTCCATCGGTTACACTGCCGTGACAGGTGGAAGCCGTACAACTTACGCGACCGGCTATGCCGCCTATGAAGCAGCACAAGATGTCGTCAAACAGATGATTGGTCGTGCTGCAAAACTCTGGGATGTGGATGAGGATAACGTGCAGTTCACTGATGGAGAATTCTCATCTATTAACGGTAAAGAGGAACAGATTAGTTTCCGTGACCTATCTGCAAGGCTTAGTGAAACTGGCGGTCCCGTTGTCGGCAGAGCCACAATGAATCCTGCGGGTGCTGGCGGTGCATTTGCAACGCACGTCGTTGATGTGGCAGTGGACGAAGAAACCGGCAAGGTTGAAATTCTCCGCTATACCGCAACACAGGATGCTGGAAAAGCCATCCATCCGAGTTACGTTGAAGGACAGATACAAGGTGGTGTTGTGCAAGGTATCGGTTGGGCATTGAATGAGGAATATATCTACAACGCCGAAGGCGAAATGACAAATGCCAGTTTCCTTGATTATCGTATGCCGACCTGCTTAGACCTGCCGATGATTGATGCTGTTATCGTAGAGGTGCCGAATCCGGGGCATCCTTACGGTGTGCGTGGTGTCGGTGAAGTGCCGATTGTGCCGCCGCCTGCTGCGATTGCCAACGCTATCTATGATGCTATCGGTATCCGTATGACTGAACTGCCGATGTCGCCTGACCGACTCTTAAAAGCGATGGGCAAAATATAAACCATCGTATATGGTAGATTTGGAATTAATCGGACCTTATTCACCTGTAGGAGGGAACTCCGATTCCCGACTATCAAAGCGTTGGTCGCGATTCGGAGATCGCTCCTACAAGTGAGGTGTATAATTTTCAATAATTAACCATAATTTGCAGTTTGCACATACTCTATAGGCGCGGTTTCAAACCGCGTCTACCTAATCAGGAAATACCTCAATGCCTGTTGTAGCCATTCCAGCCCTCATGCGTAATCTAACAGACGGTGAAGATAGTGTCACGATCCCCGGTGCTACCATCCGAGAGGTTATTGACAACCTTGAAACTCGTTACCCAGGAACAAAAGCGAAACTCTGTGACGGTGACCGTATCCATCCGAGCATCGGTGTCTATATCAACGGTGTAGTCACAAGAGTAGGCATGCACGCACGCGTTGACGCAGACGCAGAACTCCATTTCCTTCCTGCTATCGGCGGTGGCGTTGTATCAAATTAGCACCCAGAAGCAATATGAATTTTCAAACACATTGTGACCGCTATTTACAGAGAATAGACCGAACACGATCCAGCCCAGACGCAACGCGTGAACTCTCTTTGCATTCAGATCTCCAAGCGTTCCTGCAAGATGTTGCCGCTGAATGTTTCGACAAACCCGACATTACATTCACACACGAACCGAGAAACATTGACCAGATTGGACGACCCGACTTTATTGCATCAGACGGATTACTACCCATCGGTTATATTGAGGCGGAGGAATATAGTACAGACCTGAACAACCTCACAGGGCATGCCGCTGAACAAAATGAGCGTTTTAAGGAAAACCTTGATAACTTCATCCTTACCAATTTCGTTGATTTTGAGTTGTGGCGGGATGGGCAACTACGTGCATCTGCACATATTGAGAATGAAACTGATAATTTAGAAACATTATTAGAACTGTTTTTAAACGCTGGACAGGTTCAAATTGCCTCTGCAGAGGCACTTGCAAAATACCTCGCAAGACGGACGCGCGAACTACAAACACAGATTGCAACGACACTCACCGATGAGGACAGTGAGACTTATAGGATGTTCACAGCATTCAAGGAGACGTTGCTCGCGACACTAACCCGTGACGATTTCTCGGATATGTACGCGCAAACCCTCACTTATGGACTGTTCGCTGCACGCTGCACATTACCGAATGCGACAAATTTTTCACGGCACACCGCAGTCGGTGCATTGCCGAGATCAAACCCATTCCTCATAGAACTCTTTTATCACGTTGCATCTCCGCGACTTGAGACAAACGTCACCTACATTCTGGATGATATTGCAACGCTCCTCCAAAACGTCTCAACTGAAATGCTCCGTACAGCCTTCTCTGCAAATAACCATCTTGAGGACCCGGTTATCCATTTTTACGAAACTTTTCTAAAAGAATATAATCCAGAACTCCGCTTTGATCGCGGGGTTTTTTATACACCGCCACAGGTTATTTCTTACATCGTCAAATCCGTAGATAGCCTGCTCAAAACAGAACTCAACAGACCCGATGGACTTGCCGATGACAACACGCTTATCCTTGACCCTGCTACAGGTACTGGCGGATTCCTGCTAACAGTGCTTGACCACATCCGAGAATATGTTACAACCAATTATGGCACGGGAGATTGGAATCAGTATATCAACGCGCAACTCGTCAAACGGATTTTCGGATTTGAACTGCTTGTTGCACCGTATACGATTGCACATCTGAAGTTAAGTCTATTCCTGCAAGCACAAGGGTGGCACGCGAATGAACGTCTGGGTATCTATCTTACCAATGCTTTGGAACAACCGGATGAAATGCAGGCTCCCTTGCCTTTTGCTGCGTTTATCTCTGAAGAAGCAAACGCGGCACTCTCCGTGAAACGTGACAAACCTATTCTTGCCATCCTCGGCAATCCTCCCTATCCTTTAGAATCTGCTAATCCGAGTCGTGTGGGAAGAAATTTAACTTTTATTGGTAGACTTATTGAAGATTATATGCCTGAAGATGGTCAAGAGTTACGGATATGGGACCAAAAGAAACCGCTTCAATCTGATTACGTTAAATTTATCCGTTGGGCACAGTGGCGAATTGATACTAACGGTGAAGGCGTTATCGGCTATATTGTCAATAATAGTTTTCTTGAGGGAGCAACTTTTCGTAAAATGAGGCAGTCCTTGATGCAGAGTTTTAACATCATTTATTGCTTGAATTTGCACGGGAACAGCAGATTTGGAGAAACTGTCCCTATGGGTAAATCTGATGAAAATGTGTTTGACATTCAGCAAGGCACAGTTATTTTGCTATGTGTTAAAAAAGAAGATAATGATTCCTTGGCAAAAGTTTACTACGCTGATATATGGGGAACTCGTGAGAAAAAAAATAAAATTCTTCTCAATACCGATGTCTATTCTACCGAATGGTGTGAACTTAATCCGACTAAACCTTTTTACTTTTTTGATCCACATGCAAAGGAACAGACAGAAGAATACAAATCAGGATGGAGAATCCCTGATATATTTCATAACAACTCTATTGGCATAATTACTGCCCGGGATAAATTGACAATTCATCTAAGTGTTGAAGATCTACGAGAAACTGTAGATGATTTTACTTCTCTCTCAGTAGATGATGCCAGAAAAAAGTATGAGTTGCGAAAAGATTCTCAAGACTGGAAAGTACATCTTGCCCAAGCCGACCTACGAAACCATCCTGATGCGATGCAACATATAAAGCCAATTTATTACCGCCCGTTTGACACGCGATGGACTTACTATACAGGACAATCGCGAGGCTTCATTTGTGCCCCCCGTCCTGCAATTATGCATCATCTGATGGAAGAAAACCTTGCACTTTGTACACACCGTAGTCTCAGAAGTGCTACTACTTGGCAGCATGTATTTGCTACCAACTGCCTTACCGATGGCAATTGTATTTCAAATAAGGACGGTCCCACACACGTATTTCCACTTTACTTGTATCCAGATTCAGGAGGTTTAGGACTTGAAACAGAACGCGAACTCAATTTCAAATCTGAATTTCTTACCGCACTCTCGGAGTCGCTGGAATTACCGCAGACGGCACCGTTTGGACTTCCTGAAGACGTTACACCGGAGGAGATTCTCGCTTATATCTATGCTGTGTTATATAGTCGGCCCTATCGCGAACGATATTATGCATTTCTAAAATACGATTTTCCGCGTATCCCCTTACTGCAGGATATTGACGAATTCTACGCACTGGCAGAGTATGGTCAAGAATTAATTGATCTGCATCTCTTGAAGGATAGGACAATACCGCATCGTCATTTATTTCAGGGTGAAGGAGATGGCGTTGTCTCAAAAGTCCGTTATGAAGATGAAAATGTCTGGATTAACCCCACACAGTATTTCACGAATGTACCCGCAGAAGTGTGGGAATATGAGATTGGGGCATATCAAGTATGTGAGAAGTGGCTAAAGGATAGGAAAGGAAAAGCGTTAAGTCATGAGGAGATCCGTCTATATCCCCTGATTGTGGCGTCAATCAGGGAAACGCTACGAATTATGACAGCAATTGATTGGGTGCTTGAATTTTAAGTCCGCTTATTAAAAAGTGATTCCTTTGGTATTTTGTCAGTAGATGATATAAAGAAGCAAATGCAAAATCAAGAGATACCAGAAACTGAAATCCTGAAACCCATCCCCGATAGATTGGTTGTCCTCACTTTTGATGACGGGAACAAATCAGATTATAATTATGTTGCCCCTCTTTTAAAACGTTACGGTTTTGGGGCAACTTTTTTCATTACAGAAGGCCTCGGTTTTCTCAACAACAAAGATCACTATGTTACATGGGAAGAAATCCGTTGGTTACACGATGAAGGCTTTGAAATCGGCAACCACACCCGCCATCATAATAACATCAACACACTATCACAAGAAGAATTTTTGGCAGAATTGATACACATTGACAATCGGTGTGAAGCGTATAAAATCCCTATTCCTGAGACCTTTGCTTATCCCGGTGATAGTCGCGGACCTGAAGCGATAGAGGTATTGATAGAAAAAGGATATCCTTTCGCACGACGTGGTGTCGGACCAGATTTTCCTTATGATTTGGAAGGGGGTCGAGGCCCAGCTTACGACCCTGATATTCATCATCCGTTGGTTATCCCGTCAACAGGTGTACCCGGTCCAAACTATGAATTCGGAGATTTAGTTTGGGCGGTTGAACAGGCAAAGGATGGTAAAATCGCTGTTCTGACGTTTCACGGTGTTCCCGCCCTTGAACATCCATGGGTTGACACCTCACCTGAACAGTTCAAAACCTATATGGATTATCTTCGTGACAAAAACTGTACCGTCATTGCGTTGCGTGATTTGAGGAAATATGTTGATTCCTCCAAAACTACTGGAAAAACCATTACATATTTTCCATAAATAGTTCCAGTGGAAAAGTGTACAATCAAGATTACCTTAACAAAAAACGGGTTAAATCGCAATTCATTGTGCCTCTTTTGGGTGTGTAAAGTTTTTGGCACAAAGGCATAAACTTTTGTTCTGTTTAGTCCCGTGAATCAACGCCAAATACGCGTTTGGTATTTGTCGGGGACGATATGTTGTCCTTTATTGTCCGAGTTGATTATGCACATATCGTTCCTACGGAACTCAATTAAGGTGGGTTAACGTTTTTTCTATAAACATATCGTCCCTACGGGACTGAATGGCATATTTCAAATAATAAAGTGCATAAAGACAATACCTAAGCGGGAAAGTAACACATACCCACAATAATAGTAGGTTTATTTTCACAAAAACTTTACACACCCTTCTAAAAATCAGTGACAAAACTTTACACACCCATTCAAATGGTTTTGATTGACAGTTTATGGCAGGTGTGTTACTCTTTCTCCAATTGATTCTGATGAGAAAAAGCATAATCTTCTAAAAAGGAGAAGTTATGATGAAATCAAGAAAATTGAGATTCAGCGTCTTCACACTCTTTTCATTTATACTCATCTCAGTGTATATACCTCTTTGTGTTGGAAAAGTGCTGATTGAGGATGACTTTGATAAGGGAAATATTGACAAGAATAAATGGATTCCTACAGATGGTTGGTCCCTGGATAGTGGGAAACTTGACGTTAACGGTGGAGGCGTAGGAATTTCCAAAGTTACTGATTTAACTGAATTTGAGTTCATTGTTGACTTTAATATGGTGAACCCGCTATGGTCAGCGAATTGGGTTGTGCATGCAGAAGACCAAGATAATTGCACACTGGTTCAAATAGTAGCAGATGCTCGGAATCAATTTTGGTGGTTTACGCGAGTAAACGGCGCGTATGATGTTCCTGACCATGGTAAGTTAGACAATAAATCAGGTGTACACCCGGAACTTGGTAAATGGTATACGATAAAGATTGTTGTAGAAGATGAAACTTACGATATCTACTTGGGTGAACGAGGCGATGATCTAAATTTATGTTGCACATGGAAAGACAAGACTCATAGTAAAGGTGCCGTAGGTTTCAGAGCTTGGACCGGTGAACATACTCTTTATGACAATGTGTTGGTTACAACCGTGGGACACGTTTCTCCAGTAAATCCTGAAGATGCGCTGCCCGTCACATGGGGAAAGCTCAAGATGCATCGATAAAGTTGAAAGGTCTAAACCTAATGCGCACCGAATCGCCATTCATAGATTGTACAGACTTAATCGCAGACCGTGACCTACTTCTTGAACATAGCCACAATAACGGATATATCTTCTTTCCTGGGCTGCTCCCTGTGGAGCCGGTGCTTGAATTACGGAGACAGGTATTTCGTGTGGCAGAGCAGCACGAACTCCTTGCACCGGACACTGATCCAGATGCCGGTATCCGCAGAAACGGTGTTTTCGTCTGTGAACAGGACAGATCCGAGACGTATATACAATTCTATATTGATGTCCAGAAACTCCGACTTTTCCACGAGCTTCCGCATCACGAGCGTATCCTGCATGTTTTGGAAGTCCTGTTTGGAACATCTGTTTTCATCCATCCCCGTCATATCTGCCACGTCATATTTCCAGGCGAACATCAGTATACCACCCCACCGCATCAGGACTTCAGTCCGGTTCGTGGTTCGCAGGAAACCTGGACCGTGTGGACACCTTTAGGAGACTGTGATGCTGAGTTGGGTGGCTTGGCGATTGCACGCGGATCAAACCGTCGCGGGCACTTAGAAGATGGCGGTGTCCGTTCCTGGGAGTCGATTGAAGACAATACCGAATGGGCATGGAATCCCTTTAAGACCGGTGATGTCCTCATGTTTCATAGTTTGACGATTCACCGAGGGCGGGACAATATGACTGATGACATTATACGACTTGCAACGAGTGCCCGCTACCAGTCGGTCAATGAACCCGTTGATGAAGACGCTCTCACCGTTCATCTGGGATGTGCGAAATGGGAAGAGGTCTATTCTGAGTGGGAAACAGACGATCCGCTAAAGTATTATTGGAACGCAATTGATATGGATGTCCTACCTGCTTACCATCGCCGCAGGACAAAACCCGCAAATTGTTAGGTATAAAAATGAGAAAAGAAAATCAAGAATTGTCTGAAACTGAATTACTGCAACCCATCCCTGACGGATTAATTGTCCTCACCTTTGATGACGGGAACAAATCAGATTATAATTATGTTGCCCCACTATTAAAAGAATACGGTTTTGGGGCGACATTTTTCATCACTGAAGGTCTAAATTTTCTTAACAACAAAGACTACTATGTCACTTGGGAGGAGATTAGGGAGTTACATCAACAAGGTTTTGAAATCGGGAACCATACCCGTAATCATACGCATGCCAACACACAAACGAAAGAAGAGTTGTTGGCAGACTTACTACATATTGATAAACGATGTGAGGAATACGGTATTCCTGTGCCTGAGACCTTCGCCTATCCTGCGAGTTGTCGAAGTCCAGAATCGATTGAGGTGTTGAGAGAAAAAGGGTATGGGTTCGTACGGCGAGGTGTTGCACCCGATTTTCCCCATCATCGAGAGGGTGGACGTGGACCGATTTACGATCCGGATGTCCATCACCCGTTGGTCATTCCGTCAAGTATTCCGGGTCCGAACTATAAATTTGAGGATTTAGTTTGGGCAGTTGACCAAGCAAAAGATGGCAAAATCGCTGTTCTGACGTTTCACGGTGTGCCTGCCCTTGAACATCCCTGGGTTGATGTTCCCCCCGAGGTGTTTAAGACATACATGGATTATCTTCGTGACAAAGACTGTACCGTCATTGCATTGCGTGATTTGGCTAAATACGTTGATCCATCAGAAACAAGTGGAAAAAGCATAACTTATTGGCCATAAAAAACCTCAATGAAGCGAAGGTATTCGGAACAATCGAACCTATCCAGCATCAGTGTTTGCGTCAACAGTATTTTTATCAGAATAGACATGCCTGAACGCGTTGACGCATACGCTGAACTCCATTCCTTCCTACCATCAGCGACGGTATATAATGTCCCTCTTTGTAGCACAAACTGTATGAAGATTGATTTATTAATTCGGTAATTTTCATTAGGTATATTCGGAACATTTTAAGCGCTCTTCAGTCCCGTAGGGACGCTATGTTTATAGCAGCGCGGACGACCTCATCCCTTAGTCCCGTAGGGACGATATGTTTTGAAGCATATCAACAATAAATATGCCGTTCCTACGGAACTCAAGAGGCGGTGGGTAACATTTTTCTATAAACATATCGTCCCTACGGGACTAAAGAAATTACCGAAATATTTATTTAATCTTCATTCAGTTTGTGCCATATTCCATTTCATTTAAACCCTACAGATTTTGGAACATTTTGATGTATTGAGTGTGTATTTTAAAATACGGCACTTTGCTATATTTTTCATCTCTCAAAAGTGTCCATCAAAGATTAACCACTTTAGAAAAAGGAGAAACAATGTTCAAACAACTCGATCTCAAAGTAATTGGCGGTATAGTAATTATTGCTGTTTTTCTTGTAGCAGGCACCTATTTTTTCTCACAACGAAGTTATAAACGTTTCGCATCAGACATCGGAGTATCCCCCGAATCCACTACACCATCTAAAGCTGCCTCCGAAAGCGATACAATCACATCTTCCGAACAGTCTAAGCCGTCACAATCACCAAAATCAGTTAACAAGAATATTAAGGTTGATTCAAAGTCTGTAGGTGAATCTGAGTTGGCTAATACCACAGAAAACATGGAAGCTTCTGCTGAAAAAACAGAGACACCCAAATTTGATGCTTCATCGCTCATGTCCACATTTGGCATACCTGAAGAAGTTAAATCACTTCTTGATGAGGACGCTGAAGAAGCAGACTTTGAAAAGGCACAGGCTTATCTCGCTGAGAAATACGGTCAATCTGCCGAAGTTGATGCAATAATGGATAGACTAAAGCAGATGTCTGGTGGTCCAGTAGAACTTGACGATTTGACAGCGCTTTTTGAGGACTGGATTGAGATTTTGCCTGAAGAACAGCAAGAAAATCGCCGACAATTGATGGGTGTTCTGACACTGCTCAATCAGGCAAAGGCTCAGGGAGGTAGCAATCCAGTTCAAGTTATCGTTGGTACGGATTTAGATTTAGATCCGTCTCTGCTTGAAGGAGATAATGTGAAACGTTTTGACATTGTAGATACTAAAACGGAGATTGTAGACGTTAAAACTAAAACGGAGATTATAGACGATTAAAGATGCGTGTTAGAAACTCTTGAACAAAAACATGTATTCACTTATAGTAGATTTCACAATTAACTTTACTTATGACCTGTAGGAGGGAACTCCGATTCCCGACAGGTCGCGATTCGGAGATCGCTCCTACAGGATTTGAAATCGGACTTTCAAGGTTTCCCTCCTACTATTTATGAGATAGATTGTAGTAAAAACACTTAAATACCTTTAAAATACATGTTTTTTGTCAAAATTATGCATTTTTTTACAATTTTATTTGACAAAGAAGTTTTTAAAGTGTATAATTAACATTACCTTTCAATTTTAGGAAGGTAAAGTTGTTCTTTGAAAGTTAAATAGTGAACGTGACGTGCCTATTATATAGCTTGTGAGTGCGCTTCAATTATTTGAAGATGTACTTCAATACTTTTGTGGAGAGTATGATACCGGCTCAGGACG
>JAPPMR010000379.1 GCA_028818995.1 Candidatus Poribacteria bacterium
GCAACGACGTAATGTTCTTTTTTAGTACGACCTTGCGTATTAAGTTGGGAATGACACTCAAGTTTTTCCAACAGAGAACCTAAATCGTCAACTGTAAAACTTTTTAATCGGCCGTTTCTCAGTTGCGCCATTTTGTATTGACTGATTTCCAAGCAATTAGCAGCTTCCTTTTGTGTCATTTCTCGCATAGTAATTAAACGATTGATTTTATGTGCAAGTTTTGCTTTTGCCAATCTTTCTTCAGGTAAGGGAAGGTCCAAATCTTTAAATACATTGCCTGAACTTAGTGTACAGTTTGCCATAATTATTTTCCTTCTGCTAAGTCTTGAGCAATTTTTAACCGACGTTTGATAAGATCAATTTCTTTCTTCGGCGTTTGAATGCCTCTTTTGGCTTTCTTTTGAAAAACGTGCAGCACGTAAATTGACTCGCCGATTTTGGTTGTGTATATTGCTCTATAGGTATTAGTCTTATAAACACTTCGGATTTCCATGACACCAGAAAATTCTTTTAGAGGTTTGGCTTTAGGATGTTTATCTCCTTCTTGTGCTACATAAAGCGCGTATCCCATTTCGTCTTGGACATCAGGTGGAAACTCTTTTAAATCCTCATGTGTTGAACCAACCCAAACTAATGGTTTTATCGCATGTTCCTGTTCGGTCTCTTTCATACCGAATCCTTTACAAGTAAATTATGGTTTATCATATTGAGGTTGTGATTGAAAAAGTCTGATACCTATTCTTCCCAAGGGTTTTCAATAGGAGTCGGTTTACTGCGTCCTTTATATATCAACTTAACCCGGATTGTTCCTGATCGGTGCGGCGGTGGCGGCGTTATTGTAACATCCCAATCAAGTAGATCTTCTTCGTCATACAAAAGAAAGGTGAGACGTTGCGCCTGTTTTTCGCTGGTTGTATTTGTGCGTTGTGGTGTTTTCATGATATTTACCCTCCTTTTGTCCACAATTTTAACATGAGTCAAGATTTAAATCGCTTACCTAATCGCTTACCTAATCGCTTACCTAATCGCTTACCTAATCGCTTAATTCCCGGATGTATTTAGTTCCTCTACCTTTTCCTACCACGGTCAATAAACCTTTATCTGTCAAATCCCTTAGTTCCACATAAGCAGTTCCACGTGAGACACGGTTGATCTCTACATACTCTTTTGTCACAATTTGCCCATTTTTTACTACATGAAACAATGCATTCTTTTGGCGTTCGTTCAAGTCTTCTGAAATGTCATCAATTTCTACAATAGTCATCTCTTGAATCGGGGAATCAAAGATGACTTTGGTTTCAAGTGGGTGCAGATCGAAACGTGGTTCTTTGTTCTCCGACTGCTTACACAATCTTTGCATCATTTTGATTCCAGACCCGTACCGTTCCACAAAACCAACATCATACATCAATTGACTCAAAATGGGGTTTACCGGTCTGTGGATAGGTTTGTGCGGGCTAACGTCTTCTGGGAAACTACCAGGATTAATAATCTCTACTCGGTCGTCAAATATGAAAACTCGCACATCAGCTGGTTCTTGATAATTTCGATGGATTAATCCGTTAATAATTGCTTCCCGCAGCGCCTCAAGCGGGTACTCAAATTTATCGTCTCGTTGAAAACTTTTTGAACCGCGAAGACCGAGTAGTCGAATATTTTTTCTTATGAATTCCTCAGCAATGTTTACGATTTCCCAGAGCGCTCCTGAACAATCAAGTCGATCAATGACTGGGTGGGTAACCGATGTTCCCCTGAATCTGACGACTCGCAACTGGGCATTTTGGAAAAATCTTTGCGGGTGTTTTCCAAAAAAGAGAATCCCCGCATGGGTGGGTGTCTCTTCTTCACTAATACAGTTAATGTTTCTCAACAAGTCTGTTACAGTCATGTTTTGCGGTTGCGCTACGTTGCGGCTCGCTTCTCGATGGCTTAGGTACCATTGGATCTTTTGATCATCTATATCGTCACTTCTTGCACTCACGACTGAGAGTTGATCCCACGTTTGCCCTACAGACTTGAGATGCATTTGAGAAATCTCTTGTGGAGACATGACTCGGTTGCTGTTCCCTACCCTCTTATAGCATATCCCCTTAACAGAGACAGGTTTTATTGGAGACTCCGTAATTCGTACTAACAGAACTGATTTTCCCTCTACGTCAACCGATTCAACATCCATAACCACCCGCGGATCAATCGCTTGCGAAATCCTGTTTGCCATATTTGTTAATGTTTCTTTGCCAATAGTAATTCCAGTGATTTCGCGATTATCAGAAACACCGATGAGAATGACACCTCCACGGGTATTAGCAAATGCAGCAGCCGTTTCAATAGCTTCTTGGTTGAGCCTTTCTTTAAATTCGGCCGTGCTATTTTCCCCTTGCACAATGAGTTGTTTGAGTTCTGCTATTTCCATAGTTTGATAACTGTTAATTCTTTTTTCAAAATTTTCAACGGAGAACGGTTTGTTATATCTCTTGCATACAATTTTAACAGGAGCGGGTGATTTGTGCAAACGATTTAAAGCCTTCCTCACCTACATCAATTCCCCAAACCCATACGATACTTGATGTCGTAGTTGATATTAGACGTTAACAATAGGACATTAGGATCATGTTTCTTTTACCATATCCTCAAATATTACTCATACTATTTTAACAAAAGTTCCCACTTCATGCAAGTAATCCAAAAAAACGAAAATCTATTTGAAATCTGCAAAAAATTATGTTACAATTCAAAATCAACAGGAGGGAAATATGAAAGTAGGTATAAGAGACGGGATGTTACCCGTTCCGTTCGCAGAATCGTTTAAGAAGGCAAAAGAGATAGGATTTGACGGAATTGAACTTTGCATGGGAGTAAATTATCGAGAACACACGCTTTGGCAAGAAGGCGGGATTGACACGGTAAATAGCCTTGCAGAAGAAGCAGGCATAGAAGTATCATCGCTGTCACCAGGTGGTTTTACAGCATATTCCTTTATGAATCCAACAGATAGCGTGCGGTCCGAAGGCATTGCGAAGTTGCAGTATCTCGCGGAAACATGCCCGAAATTAGGCACGAATGTTATTCTCGTGCCGTTTTTTGGAGGCGGTCAAATACAGGATGAGCATATAAGCGATTCACGCTTTCTTGATGGCGTAAAGGCTGCCGCAGAAACTGCTGAGAAACATGATGTTTTTCTTGCGATTGAATCTACATTGAGCGCAGACCAACACCAACAGATTATTGACCAAGTTGGCTCAAAAAATGTCGGTGTGTATTATGACATGGGAAACGCGACAAATTTCGGCTACGACTCACCCGCAGAAATTCGGAGTTTGGGTAGTTCAATCGTGCAAATGCATATCAAAGACACAGGCGGCAACCACGCCGGCGAAGGTGATGTTGACTTCCCCGCAGTTTTTGAGTCAGCGCATGCGATTGGCTACGATAGTTGGTTTGTCTTGGAAACACCAGGGAAAGACGACCCGATCGCGTCAGCCGCGAAGAACATGAACTTTGTCAGGAACAACTTTTGAACATTGGTAGATTGTGGCTATAGGGCGTTCTTATCGCCCTATAGAAAACCAAATAGACTAAAGAGAGAATACATTGAATAATCAGTTGTCTTCAAAAACGCGCGACACCTTGCATTGTCCACTTGGAGGATTGGAATGAGCAATCAGAAATTAGTTGTCCCACAATCAGAAGCCAAGAAACTACTATCACTCCCCACACGCGAAGCAGAACAGCTTTTCCAAAGTTACGAAAAAGAACAACAACTTGAAATCATAAGTGCAACCCGAAATCCAAAACAACGAGAAGAATTATACTATCTTGTGCCAGACTGCACAGAATTAATTCAGGATAGCCCCACCGAAGATGTCCTACAGGTGCTTGACACACTTCTCGGAACAGGACTCGCCTGCGGTCTATTACCGTGTCTATCTAACGAACAATTTGAAGAAATTATTGACATTGCGGTTTGGCGCGATGGCAAATTAGATGAAAATTCGTTGAGTTTATGGCTATTTGAACTATCTGAATGTGAGAGGGACGACCTCAGCCGGTTCTTGGGACAAATTGATATCCGTATCCTTGCCGGTCTCCTCAAAAGTCGTGTTAGCTTGAAAGGCGCTCTTGGTGCAATGCTAATAGATGAAGGGATTATTGATCCAAGTTCTCCATCAATAGAATGTAAAGATGAACAAGCCAAGGCGATTCTCAATGCGATATGGGAGGCGGATGCAGACCTCTTCAATCAACTTATGCGAGAAATGTTCGCTATTGACAAAGAAGCGGATGCAGACAAGGAATTAGTTTCCGCATTAGAAAAGGCTACTGCAGAAAGGGCTGAACGGGTCAAAGCACGTGATAGTGAGGCAGGTATCAGCGTCACCGAATCTGATCTGAAGCAGCAAGTTGATCTGGATTCTCTCGAACTTGCCGAGGATGAAGAGGAGAATGCAGACGAGTAAATTTTCCCTCGTGGCAGATGCTGTCATTGATGGGCAGTCTTTCTTGGCACGAACGATACTGCACGGCGATACCCTCGGCAGAGTTGACTCCAAAAAATCGGAGACGCTTTCCGAGGACATCGCCGCGCTTGCACATAAACTGATCACAATGAAGGTAGATGACCTTTCTAATGAGGCAGAACTCCGGGCACAGATTCAAACTGCCTTTGCATTGACGAGTTTAGGTTTAGAATACGGCAGCAAGGGAAATTTAGACAAAGCAATTAGCGTGCTACTTGCGAACCCTATCGTCAAGTTTTTTCAAATCGGCAATACGCTTACAGATAAGTTACTGAAGAAAACCAGCCATATTCTTGAACATGCGATAATTGAACCAGATGAGTCCCTTTCCCACCTTGACATTGACAGCATCCGTATATATAACCATGCCGAAGCGGAATTTTTAGATGCTTTAGCATCGTATAATACGACTATTTCCACAGCACAAGTCACAATCAAGAACAACCATCCACCGCGAACATTCACTAATCTTTCTGATATGGAGATCATTCGCCAGCAGTTGGACTACATTGAGGCGAGATGGACTTATGTCCAAGCATTGCCGCTTGAAGATATTTTTACGATTGACCCACCACTTAGTATCGCTGTTGACCCGATTCAAATGTTAACACTCAGTTTAATGGCAAATTTAACGGTGTATTTTCAACCTGATTTGCAGTTAGAAGCTAACACGCTTTCCGATTTCCGAGACATTATCTATGATGAAGGCAGTGGTGAGATTCGAGAGTCTCCACGTCAGCGTTTATTAGATTGGATTGCAAACTATCTTGAACAGGGAAACCAGCCTGAAGAGGTAAAAAGGTATACTGTGGCTTATTGGGATGCCTGCTTACAAGAGATGGTGGAGCCAGATTCCGATTTGGGGTTGTTGCTGTGAGGCATTTCCTTTGGTTTAGTGCAACCCAACCTAAGACGTGGAGAGGCGGTTTCTTCTTGTGGGAGGGCTTTGGAAGCCTAATTTCTTTGTAGGAACGACCTCCTGGTCGCGACTGTTGATATTCTGTAGGAGCGACCTCCGAATCGCGACCCGTTTGCTGTCGGGAATCGGAGGTCCCTCCTACCATAAGCGTTTCATCAGTAGGAGCGATCTCCGAATCGCGACCAATAATATCTTGATAAAGCACTAAAACTAAATTACCCTGATTGATTCACTAAGCAAGTTGCAAATCTCATAAACTTGTGCTATCATACTTTCACATAAATTAAGATTGTAGGAGCATTGCGGTATTCGCTAATGTGCGGAACCGTATAAAAGAAATGCAATTAGAAACGGCAACATTTGGTGCGGGGTGTTTCTGGTGTGTTGAGGCAGTTTTTCAGCAGTTAGAAGGTGTTCACAAGGTTATCTCAGGCTACACTGGTGGCACAACCGTGAATCCAAACTATCAAGCTGTCTGTGCGGGGACGACAGGACACGCAGAGGTGGCGCAAATAGAGTTTGATCCTGATGTGATTTCTTTTAAAGAACTCTTGGAAGTATTCTGGCAGACACACGATCCAACGACATTAAATCGGCAAGGAAACGATGTCGGCACACAGTATCGTTCTGCGATTTTCTATCATTCCGAAGAACAACAGCGTATTGCCGAAGAATCTAAAGCGGAGATGGATAAATCTGGGATGTGGGACGACCCAATTGTCACAGAAATCACGCAGCTTGATGTCTTTTATCCAGCTGAAGACTACCACCAAAACTATTTCCAGTTGAATCCAAGACAACCGTACTGCCAATTCGTAATTCACCCGAAGATGAAAAAGTTCACGAAAGATTTCAAAGATAAACTCAAATCCAATTAAGGTTTTCTAATAAGGACCGAGAAAGCGTTCTTTATTATGAGAATCTTATTCTTTATGTTAGGAGGGAAAATATTGAAACCGAATTTTATAGGCGTAATATTGATTGCCGCATTTTTTCTATGTTTCATCGCGGGCGGTGTGATCTCACAAGAGACAGAACAATCAACAGAAACGGAACAGTCAACACCTGTCCACGTTGAAACACCACGACGTGTTACAATTGTTTCAGAAAAGACTTACAACGGATTCTTACAACCGCGTGCCGAAGTTAAGGTCTATGCTAATATCTCTGGTAAAATCGTTGCACTCAACGCGCAAGTTGGACAAAAGGTAACAAAAGGGGATATGCTTGCCCAGATCAACGCGCGTGAGGCAGGCATCGCAGCAAAAAAGGCTGAAGTAACATTAAGCGTTGCCAAATCGCAACTGACAACGACGGAAGCAAACGCACAAACGCGGGTAGAAACACAACTTGTGACAGCAAAAGAAGCAGTGGCGGAAGCAGAGGCAAAACATGAGGAAACAAAATCGCTGGCAGAGATGCGGATTCGGAATAAGTTATTAGAAGCGGAATCTGCCCTTAAAGTTGCCCAATCAAACTTGGAACGGTCGAAAGTCAGTTCAGAGCAGGGACTGGAACGGGCAAAAACAGAATTCGCCAAAACGACTTCGGATTATGAAAGGGATAAGGAACTTCATGGAAAAGAACTTATAAGCGATAGCGCGTTTGAATCATCGGATACACGTTACAAACTGGGAAAAAGCCGATATGAAGAGGCTGTCGCCTCAGCAAATCAGTTTAAAGATGGGACTGCCCAACTTGCTGTGGAAAAAGCGAAAGCAGAATTGGCAGTTGCACAGAAAATAGTTGAGAGCAAAGGCTGGGAGCGTGAAATCGCTGCTGCTGAAGCCAAAGTTACGCAAGCAAAAGCGAACCTCGTTACTGCCCAAAAACTTGTAGACGCAAAAGCATGGGAACGCGAAATTGCAATCGCGAAATCTGCTGTCAGTGAAGCAGAAGAGCAGTTGAAACTGGCGCGGGAACAGGTGAACCAAGCGGCTATTGTTTCTCCAATTGATGGTGTGATTACGCAGCGGTACCAGGAACTTGGGGATTATGCCAAAACCGCCGCTTCTTCTGGTCAACCTGTGTATACAGTTGTTGCTGTAGATGTTCTCAAAGCCGTTTGGACGGTGCCTGTCAGCGATATAACCCAAATTAAGAATGGGAATATGGTGCTTATTTCTACCGCATCCGGTATTCAAAACATTATAGGGACAATTGATTTCATCAGTCCAACTGTCAAACAGGGGGAGAATACAGTCGTTGTTCATGCCACGCTACATAATTTAGCAAGCATGCAAAACGTAGAAAGCGGTTCGTCTGTTCCAGTTGACAATAGCGCATTAAAACCCGGCACATCGGTAACTATCTCTATCAAAACAGGTGAGCGGAAAAATGTCTTGTTGCTGCCGCGTCGCGCTGTACTGCAAATTCAGGGTGGTAAAGGGAATATTTTTGTCAATGAGAGCGGTGCAGCACGCCTAAAACATGTAAACGTAGGTGGCGTATACGGTAGCGAAATAGAAATAAACTCCCGCCTCGCGCAGACAACCCAGGTGATTGTTGATAATCAACACCAGCTAAAAGATGGGACAGCAGTTTCGATTATGAAGAATTGAGGAATAGATTAGGTATATCCCTTTCCTGAGTACTTTATAGTAAAATCCGAAAATATGTTCATTGAGATGACCACATATTTTCGGAACCAGATTCCCTAATTTTATTATAGATGTCGGTACCCATGGTGACTAATTTTTCTCGGATTTCATCCCAATCATCTCGGTCATTTTTGCCTTTGTCAAGGACAGGGAATCTGACTTTTGCCTCCTTAGGTGAGTCCCTATATTCCCAAGTGTAATCTGATTCTGGGAACAGTTTCATTATCTGATCCCGGCGTTCTATCCTACTATCCCCTGTAAATAAGAGTTGGGTGTAGCAGTTGTGTTTGTTTAGATAAAGGAGGACACCGATATTGCAAATACTCTTCTGGATCCAACCATCATTACTAAGGGGGACGGGTTTTCCAGCAAAAAGTTCTCCAAAATCGCCATTACGGATCGGTGTCCCAAATTCGCTATCTTCACTATCTGTTCTTTGTTCCTTTCCGCCGCTGTTCAATTCTTGGGAAGATTCTCCTAATTGTTTCTGAAAATCCTTGAGGGCATCTTGGAATGCCTGCAGCATTTTCGTTTCGTCTTCAGTGAAATCGTAATCAGGATCGTCTTGTTCTTGAATTAGCTCTTCAATGCCTTGTTCAAGGGCACTAAATCCATGCTCTTCAGCGAACTGCATCGCAAGATTATATTTGTTTTGGTAGTCATGTTTTGGTGATAAGTTGTTTTCTATTAATCCCACAAGCGACATGGATCTGGTGGTTTTGTCTAAACGAAATCCTTTCTCTTCCTCACACAAAATTGTGTTTGATTCAGAGTGCTTCTTTGCTGCCAACTGCCGTAAAGAGTTGAAAGAACTAATTCCTCTTTGTGGCCACACATTGGATATAGGAGGAGAAATAACGTCTTGTTCATAATCTACTACAGGTCGAGAATCATCTATTATTTTTGGAATACGAGTATGTTGTTCATTTAACATTTGACCGATGTTTACACTTACATTTTCCAGTATTTTTTCCCAAATTTGTTCAATGGAATGTTCAAGTTGAAACGCCTGAAATTCTGTGATTTCTCGCTTCAGTTTCTCTCCTTTAAAATAAGTTTCGGATTTATTTAACTCCTTTGTTGCAACATCTAGTAGAAGTTTTATTCCTTCCTTATTTCGCTCAATAAATCCTAATTCCTCAAAAATAGTTAGTCCTGTTTCAATACCTACTTTTGCGATATCCAATTCGTTATTGACGTTATCCATATCCACAAAACCATCTTTTGTATCTTTTAATTTTCGCATTTCACGATACAACTTTATTAATGCTTCTCGATCTGGAAACATTTGATCTAACTCTTCAATTGTATCTTGAAAATCTTGTGTACTATTATATATAAGATGGAGATAAGCACTGTGAACTGACGTAAAAGCAGGTTGGCATCGTTTGAAAAATTCATCAAAACCCAAAACAGGGTGGCAAAAAACAAAGTGTTCAACACAATGCTGTTCTGGTAGTTTGGAAAATGTCGCACTTGTGACAATAGCAATTAAATCGCCATTCTCCAGTTTTTCCAATAACTCTATTTCTTCGGTATCTGTTATCTGCAGGTTATGAGTTCCAATAAAGTCTGCTTTTTCAGGTAAAATTTCTTTCAATAACAGATTAATTTTACTTCATTCAGGACATAGATTATAGACGGTTGCTCGAGGTCAAGCAGGTTTGATAGGTATCTCTGTTTTTTTATGTCTCTATGGTCAAATATCCTAACAGCAGAATCGTTACCGACATACGGATGTATCCGTTTACTAATTTGGTCATCAACCGTAACAGTTCGTAAAAGATTTGATGCAGCAGTGAGACCTCTCTCCGCAGCCTTTTTCTCTGCCTGCATTGATGTGAGTTGACTTGATGCATCGGCAAGGTTTTCTTTTGATACAAGCAACTCCGCTTTCGTATCTTTTAATTTCTCTGACTCAGTTTTGAGACGCTCCTTATAGTCAGATTGCGCAGCTTCGGATACTTCTAAACATTTATTTTTTTCAGCAAGGTTCTTTTTATATTTTGCAATTTCTGCTTTTGCTTCATTCAATTGTTTTGATGTGTCTTCAATCTTCAGGGCGTTATCAAGAAGCTGCTGTGACAACTCCTTTTTGCTTTTCTCATATTCGTGTTTCTCTGATTCTGCTTCCTTCAAACGTTCCTCTGTTTCAGAAAGTTTTTCGGTTAGTGTGGCCTCGTTTTTTGGATATTCAATCTTTTCTGCCTCTATTTCCATTATACGTTTTTCTGCTTCCGCGAGACGTTCCTTCGTATCATCATAAAATAGATCGTCTCGTATTTTTTCTACCTCTTGCTGTTTGTCCGATCTATTAATTTTCCCAAGCAATTCTGCGATTATAAAAAGTTGTGTTCGAGTAAATTCTGAGTCAATATCCCAAGGTGGATGTGATGCTCGATTTCGTCCCTCTACTATGATCTGTACTGCACTTCTTGCCTCATAATATTGATCTACACTGTAAAAGTGTTTATCAAAAGGGTCCCAGTAAGTTCTGAACAGATATGGAATATCTTTACACTCTATGGTATCATTTCCACATGTTTTTTCGATTATGTCTTCCGCTGTTTCCTCTGAAATTTGATTTAAACATCTAACAACGAAGGGACGCACAGCATCTAAGTATATGTCCAGTGCTTTTTGGAGTGTATCTCGGTTGGGATATTTACTGGTGCTCATGTTTACATCTCCAAGTGGTATGATTTCAGTATACCGTAATGCTGAATTTCAGTCAACTGTAAATACACATGTGAACTGAATCTGATTACTTTCTACCTAAAACATAAACCCGAATGTGTTCCCACTTCCGTTTAGACCGATGCGTTGCAACCCGTCTTTTAAAAAGGTTTTTGCAGACAAAACCTGACTCATCAATTATCGCTTCAAGGTTCGCGATTGCTTTTGGACCGGAAGCATCCGCATAGCCTAACAGTAGCGTTCCATCAGGTTTTAAGTAGTTCGGCACTTGTTGAAAAAAACGTCTCAATGTTTGCTGTTTTTCATCGTGGATAGCCAATTCTGCTCTGTTTCGGACACGCGCAACCACCCACGGCGCATTAAAAATAACGATGTCGAATTGAACTGACGGAAACGGATCAAACAGATCTCCCGGTGGCATGACATGCACATTGTCTGAATTTGATAACACCCGTTGAACGTTCAATTTTGTTGTTGCTACAGCTTCTGGAAGCAAATCAGACGCGTATATTTCCGCTTTTTTCCCTAACTCCTGCTGTGCAAGCAGTGTCAAACACCCACTACCACAACCGATGTCTGCGACTATCGCTTTACTATCTAAGTTTTCATTCTGCACATTTTGTAGTGCCTCTTGGAAGCATTCAATTGTTTCTTGGGAACGTGGCGCGAGGACGTTTTCAGATGCAACGAGGGATGCTTCTAAGGCGTGAATAGGATATGTTTTTTCAAGCGCGTTTTGGATACGTTGAATAGTAATGACGGGCACAAGAAACGGACAGTCTTCGTTAGCATCGGGTGGTTCACCAATCAACTCCAATAAAAAAGGTAAGACGGGAGCAGGTTCAACCTGTAAAATACCCTCCTGATTTGCCCAACACATCAGTTTAGACAGTGCTGCTTCTCTATCCTGTTTCGGATTGTTACGTTGATCGCGCGACTTACCTCTTTCTACACGGTTAGTATTTGAAGCGGATAATTCCTTTTTGTGTCGCTGGATATAGTCCATTACGGCTGTAATTTGTTCCCATTCCCCTTCAACAACAGCAACACCACCGCGCTGAATATGTGTGAAAATCCGTCCGAGATGCACCAATTCTTGATTGGAAAACAACTTGACACGTGCTCTTGCAAAGACTGCTTCCCGACATTCAGCAGGGACGTAGACTTCTCCGATAGAACTGATGGAATAGAATTTGTTCATTTACGCTCTATAGTGTTTTATCCACTTTCAAATTGTTAGTCCCGACAATAATCGGGAATCAGAGTTCCCTCCTACAAAGAGTTGAACACATTAGTAGGAGCGATCTCCGAATCGCGACTTTTAATCCACAATTTAGACTGGACTGTCCAGTGTATTAGCGAACTGCCACAACCTTCCCAGTCTTCACCGATTCCGCTTCCTTATAGCATAGTAGGAGTGCATCTCTCGCCCCAACACCAGATAAAGCCGTGGGTTCTTCCTCCCAATCAATGGCATCAACTGCATATTGTATCTCAGCAGTAAACGCGTCAATTGGGTCAACTTCTCCCAAATCTACCTGTTCAACGTTGCCATCTTCGGTAATGAGTGTCAGCGGCATTGCTGTAGAAGGTTCACCAGCAAGCGTAGAAAAATCGAACAATAACGTGGCTTTTTCAAGAAAAACCTCAAATCCGTGTGAAAAGGCTCTACCTTTTTGTGAGATCGCACCTGATGAACAACTCACAGTGAGTTCCTTATCGTTGTAGATATATTGTGTTGTCAAAAAGTCCAGGAAATTCCCGCCTGCCAATTTACCTTGTGAAAACACTGCATCGGGAACGCCACAGAGCAGTTGAATAAAATGTGTGTCGTGAATATGTAAGTCAATGCCAGGACCGCCACTCTTTTCAATGGCAGCGATGTCCCGCGACCAACTCG
>JAPPMR010000463.1 GCA_028818995.1 Candidatus Poribacteria bacterium
TGTCAATAATAACCGGTACTGCATTGACACACACAACCGATGTTCCTGTTGCAACAAATGTGAGTGCCGGAACGATGACCTCATCACCTGCAGTGATGCCAGCAGCCTTTAGCGCACATTGCAACGCCACTGTTCCGTTTGCGAGCGGAATACCGTATTTGGCATCTTGATACGCGGCGAACTTTTCTCCGACCTCATCAACTTTCTCACGCCTGTTCCATGCACCGCTACGCAATACCTCTAACAGTGCGTTTTCCTCTGTTTCATCAAAAATTGGCCAGCTTTTACCTAACCCGCTTTTGACAACGGGTTCACCACCATTTATTGCTAACTTTGCCATATCTATGTCCTCCTGTTTTCGTAGATACCTTGATTAGCGATTAACTTCTAAAAGTTGTAAATTTGGAATCTGCTTGCGAAGCCTGCGAATTGATGTCTTATCCTGAATTGGGTTACCCTTTATAACTAAATGTGAAAGATTCTTAAGATTTCCGAGGATGCCGATGTCGCTGATTTGGTTATCTGCAAGATTTAATATAGTGAGTTTTGTCAAATTTGAGAGGGGTTTTATGTCGTTGATTTGATTACCCATAAGTGATAATCCATCAAGTTTTGTCATTCCCGTAAGTGGTGTAATATCGCTAATTTGATTATTCTTAAGTGATAAAAGCTCAAGTTCTGTCATTCCCATAAGAGGTGAAATATCACTGATTTTATTCCAGTCAAGAAATAGGCTTCTCAGCTGCTTGAGTTCGCTTAGAGGTTTTATGTCGCTGATAGAACTGTTCCCAAGTGATAAGAAGGTCAACTGCTTTAATTGACTAAGTAATTTTATGTCTTTAATTTCAGTGCCGCTGAGTCCTAAGAATGTCAAGTGCGTCATTTCAGCAATCGGCGTAAGGTCCGCGATCTGGTAGTTATAAAGCACCATAGTTGTGAGTTGTGGTATTTTAGTGAGCAGTGTGATGTCCGCAATTTTACTGACATCAAGCGATAAACTCGTTAGTTGCGTCATTTTAGTGATTGGTGTAATGTCTGCGATTTGACAGTTATAGAGCGACAAAGTTGTGAGTTGTGTCATTTCAGTGATCGGTGTGATGTTCACAATTTGGTTGCCATTAAGTGATAAACTCGTAAGCTGCGTCAATTTCGTGAGGGGCGTAAGATCACTGATTTGATTTAGGTCAAGTTTTAGGTGCGTAAGTTGGGACAATTTCGCCAGCACTCCAAAGAGGTGTGTTGGCGCGCTGATATGATGCTTTTGGAGTTCTAAGTTTGTGAGTTGTTTTAACCTTGCGATGGGGCTAATGTCGTCTATTTTGTTCTTGGAAAGGTGTAACGTGTTAAGTTCAGTCAAATCAACGAGAGGTTTAATGTTGTGGATTTGATTGTCACTAAGTGATAAGTTCCTGAGTTGCGTTAACTTTGAGAGGGGAGTGATGTTCCTAATTTTGTTAACGTCAAGCCATAAACTTCTTAAATTTACTGCTTTTTCTAAGCCATTCAGTTTTTTTATCCCTCTACTAAAAGCCTCCAAGTTTTTTAACTCTCTTAGATCTTCTTGTAAAATAGGGGTGTTTGGGTCTAAACCAAGTTCTGCTCGCACGGCAGCGGCTAAATTGGGATCAGAGATTTTTACAAATCCTGGTGGTGAACAACTGGCAAATACAATGAGAAGCACAAAAATCAGACAAATATTTTTCATGGTTCCACATTCCTTTAATGTGCTGATTATGGATCAACTTTTATATCCACATACAAATCAGGGTTCTGCTTGCGAAGTCTGCGAATTGGCGACATATCCTGAATTGGATTCTCGCTAATAAAAAGATGTGTTAACCGCTTAAAGTTTTCAACGATGCTGATGTCCCGAATTTGGTTATCCGACATTTCTAACCGTTTTAGTTTTGTCATTCCAATGAGCGGTTTGATGTCGCGAATCTTATTATTGCTAAGTCCTAAACTTGTCAGTTGTGTCAAACCTGTAAGAGGGGTAATATCCTGTATTTCATTATCATATAGCGATAAATTGGTAAGACGTTTCATTTTAGTCAATGCCGTGCTGAGTTGTGTGATACTCTTAATCTGATTGCTTGACAATGATATACTCTTTAACTGAGTCAACTGAGCAAGTTGTGTTAAACTCTCAACTGAACATTCATTAATTGATAGATTGGTAAGATGTTTTAACTCAGCAAGTGGTGTTAGGTCGTTGATTTGAGTCCCGCCGAGATGTAACCAGTTGAGATGTGTCAATCCAGCCAGCGGTGTAAAGTCGCTGATCTTATTTTTCCCAAGCGATAAACTGGTAAGATGTTTCAGCTTACCGAGTGGAGCAATATCGCTTATCGGATTTTCTCCAAGAGATAAGAAGTCAAGCAGCTGTAATTTCGAGAGAGGTGTGATGTCAATTATCTGATTCTCACCAAGAAATAAGTCTGTAAGTAATTTCAATTCCGCGAGGGGAGTAATGTCGATGATTTGATTCTTGTCAATCATTAACCACGTTAAGTTCTTTAAACTTGCAAGCGGAGTGATGTCACTGATTTCACCGCTGCTGATTGATAAGGTATTAAGTTGTATCAATTCTTTCAGAGGACTAATGTCAGTGATTCTATTACCAATTCTTCCATCAGAGGAGATTCGTATACGCAGGTGTAACTCTCTAAGACGATTTAATTCAGTAAGTGGACTGATGTCTCGTATCTTATTACCTCCAAGCGATAGATTCCACAGTTGTTTCAAATCTGTGAGCGGTTTGAGGTCGCTAACTTGGTTATTTTCCAGATTTAAGGCATCCAACTGTATCAATCCTGCAAGTGGTTTGAGGTCACTAATTTGATTATGTGTCAGATATAGAGATGTCAGGTTTGTCAACCCTTCCAGTGGAGTGACATCTTTGATTTGATTAAAAATAATAAACAACTTCTCTATACCTGTTGCCTTATCCAATCCTGTTAGGTCAGTTATTCCTTTGTTGGATGCTGATAATGACTTTAATTGTTTGAGTCTTTCTTCAGAAATAGAATCGGTTGGACTCAATCCGAGTGCTTGACGCACGGCAGCAGCAAGGTTCGGATCGGGTATTATCACCTGTTGTGAAGTAGGGGATGGATCTTGAATCGTATTTTCTTTGGCAGGTGAACTCTTCTGTTTGTTACTATACCTTTGTTTCCGAGACTGTTCTATTGATTCTACAAGTGTCATATCATCAATTGGATTAGGTTGTACCTCTAAGTATTCAATTGATGTTAAGACAGTTAGCGGATTAATATCTGTGATTTCGTTATATCTCAATTGCAACCGTTTCAGTTCTGTCAACCCCGCAAGTGGAGAGACATCTTTGATATAATTGTTATTTAGATATAGAAATTGAAGTTTTGTCAACGCGCTTAACGGTGTGAGGTCACTAATGTTATTTCGGTCAAGTTTTAATCTCGTCAGCCAAGTTGAATTGGCGATAGGCGTTAGATCACTGATTTCATTGCTGGTTAGCGATAACTGCAATAATTTTGTTAACCCTTTGATAGGTGTTAGATCACTAATTTCATTACGTTCAAGTTTTAATTCCGAAAGTCCAGTCAGGTTTGTGAGTGGTATTATGTTACTAATTTTATTGTTGGAAAGGTTTAGTTTATCCAGCCTCAGCAAATTCTCAAGACCAGATATGTCCGAGATGAGATTTAGATTAAGATTTAACGACCAAAGTTGCATTAATCCATTGAGCGATGTTAGGTCGCTAATTTGATTATTCCAAAGGTTTAAAATTCTGAGCTGAGTCAGTCCATTGAGCGGGGTTAGGTCGCTGATTTCATTGTGTTCCAGATCCAACTCTTCCAATTGTTCCAATTCAGCAAGTGGTGTAAGGTCTGTAATCTGATTCCGAGAAAGAATTAAGGATTCAAGGCGCTTTAAACCAACAAGAAACGTGAGATCGTTAATGTCATTACTTTTGAGACTTAAAAACTCAAGTTTCTTGAATTTTGTGACGGTGGTGAAGTCCATAATCTGATTTGAAGAAAGAGATAAGGAATCAAGCCTCTTTAATTTTGAAAGCGGTGTGATGTCGCTAATTTTATTATCACTAAGTAGTAAATTCTCAAGTTTTCTCAATTCTGAGATCGGTGTGAGGTCTGTAATTTGATTATTGTTAAGGTATAAAGACGTTAGACCCTTCGCTTTTTCCAAACTTGTTAGGTCTTTGATACCTTTCCCCCAAGCTGTCAGGTCTTTTAGCGCTTTTAGCTTATTCTCCATGATAGGTTCATCAGGAGATAAATCTAATGCCTCCCGCACCGCGGCAGCTAAATTCGGATCAGGAAACTCTACCGGTTCTGGCGCAGAACAACTGATGAATACAATGAAAAGCACAAAAAGTAGGCTAATATGTCTCATGACACAAATTCTCCATCAATTAGATTAACTGCATTATAGCAGCAAATTTAGATGCCGTCTATAATCTGATATGATTATTTTCAATGTAGAATAGAGTACAATATTTCTTGCAGATTCTATCTGAATCCGCTATAGTCATGATATGACACCTACAAACCGAACACTCACTGCAATTGACGGAATCAAGGTTGGGCATGCTACCGATACGACAGCACGGACAGGGTGTACCGTAATCCTCTGTCCAGAAGGTGCAACAGCAGGCGTTGATGTCCGTGGTGCTGCCCCCGGTTCACGTGAAACAGAAGCAATTCGTCCCGGACGCCTAATCCAAAAAGTGCATGCGATTCTACTGACAGGTGGCAGTGCTTTTGGGTTGGATGCTGCAGGCGGTGTTGTCCAATACCTTGAAGAAAAGGGTGTCGGATTTCCGGCAGGTACCGTTCGTGTGCCGATAGTTCCCGCTGCTGTTATTTTTGACTTACATGTTGGTGATGCAAGGGTACGTCCTGATAAAGAAATGGGTTATCAGGCGTGCCTCAATGCGACAGATGAACCAGTAGCGATGGGGAGTGTTGGTGCAGGCACTGGCGCTACCGTTGGCAAAGCTCCGGGTGTTACGCCTGCATCGGGTGGTGTGGGTTCAATATGTAGATACCTTGATAACGGTTTAATTGTTGCTGCCCTTGTGGTTGTAAATGCGTTGGGGAACGTGGTGAATCCTGAAACTGGCGAAATCGTTGCGGGTGGAAAAGAAAACGGTAGTTTTGTTGATGTCACGGAACGACTCTTAGATGCGAATATCGTTCCCGGAACAAACACAACTATCGGTGTTGTTGCCACAAATGCCACGCTCTCTGTTGCAGAAGCGACACGGGTTGCAGAAATGTCACACGACGGCATGGCGCGTGCAATACGACCATCACATACAATGTTTGATGGTGATACGCTTTTTACACTTGCCACAGGTGTGCATATTGGCAGTAGTGTGAATACTATCGGCATCCTCGCTGCAGAAGTTGTCGCCGAGGCGATAGTTAATGCTGTAACCCTCTAAGTCGTTGAAAGAAAAGGTAAGAGAATAAAGGCGATTTTTCGGAAGTCCCTGCTACACATTTGGATCTTTTTATCTGGAATTGGGTGCAGAATTTGCGCGAGAGGTAAGCACACGATATATCCAGACATACTGTAGAACTTGGTAAAGTAGTGGAGATAAGCCGCAGAAAGTATTCTCTAAACGAAAACCTGTTTATTGTGCGTGCGCGTGTGAAGCGCGAGTTACGGGTTTGTTCCCGGTAAGATGATGTAACCGCGAGATGCCGCATCTTCTTGTATCTCCTGCTCAACCTGTTCTTTCTGCTGCTCAATCTGTTCTTGTATGGCCGCTTCATCTATCATTTGAGGATTCGCCCAGTATTCAGGTCCTTGATATTCAGTCCCGTGATGTTCCGCGTATGCCCGCAGCCACTGACGCCTCTGTTCTCGGAGATGTTGTAATTTGCCGTTGAGTTCCTCGAAGATAGCGTTCGCTTCATCGACAGAGATGCTTTGAGTCTCAAGGGCGTTGTAGAATCCGTTGCCCATGTCATCTATTTCCTCATGGAGTTGCGCCAGTTTCAGTTTTTCTGCATGGAGCTGGGCGGCAACCGGATCTGCAATCGGTTCGGCTTCTTCAACATTTTGCGAGCGTTCCTCTGGGACAGGTTGTTCCTGTGTCTCATCGCTTGCGAGTTCGGAGGGGTGTGGTGTAGCATGCCATTTGTCACCGTGCCTGTGTTCCTCGCCAGTTTCGGCGTCGAATTTCTCTTGGTTCTCAATGGTGTTTTCTGCATCAGCGGTGCCTTTGGTTGCGGCATCATTAGGTGCGGGCGGTTTGGGTAGCGATGCCTCAAACCGCTTCATTTCCCATTGTGCGAAAAAGTGCAAGCCGAGACCGAGGGCAATGATAATACCGACAATGATTACGAGTGAACGAGTCATGATTTTTCTCCTATTTTAAGGATAACACCTACAAAAGTGTTTATCAACTTAAATTACATCAAAAAACGTCTTTTTTAGGAATTTTATCATTTTTTGCCCAAAAAAGCTTTTTGCCAAATTTGAAAGGTTAATATCAACGTAAGTTCGATAAAAAATCTGGTGAGATATAACAGATCTTGTTAACCAACACATTCTGATAGACAGATGAAAACAGAGCGGATGAGTTGTTATCAGATGTCAGCTATTGGTTGCCCGCGCATCGCTGGTGGAATGTCAATGCCAAATTCATTTAGCACTGTCGGTGCGATGTCGTATAAGCTTTTCGTTGGAACAAGTCCACGCTTCTGTCTACCATCTTTGATAATAAACAAGCCCATCTCAGCGTGGTTGCAATCGTCGGGACCGGTGTCGTTTTCATAAGTATAGATGCTGTTGTATCCAACACTTCCCACCGAACGCCAAAAGAGATCACCGAAATAAACGATCAGATCAGGCGCGATGTTGCGGCACTCCCTATATACTTCCTCAGGCTTAAAAACGCGTGTATTGATATTCTGTCCCGATTCGTCTACGATTGCTTCAAGTTGCATCTTCAATTCGTCACGGACACCCTCGTAGTCTTTTGCCTTGACTGTTCCGTGAGGTTCTCTCCCTTCAACGTTGATAAATATTCGTGCATAATACCCACCTTCTCCCCATGCCTTTGTCTGCTGCCAGTCCACCATTTCCGTAGTAAATCGGGTAATGCCTTGCGGTTCGGTTTTAAGCGTCAGGTAACCATGTTTTTGTAGCCATTCATTCACACAGATACCGCCATCCATCCGTTTTGCCCCGTGGTCAGAGACTATCATAATGGTGGTGTCATCATCAATATAAGCCAACATCTGTCCAAGCTCTTCATCAAGTGTGCGATAGTAGTTCCGCATTGTGGCGGTAAAAGGTGAATTCGGTTCATATTTCGGATGCGTTTTATCCCAAAATCGCCAGAATGCATGATGAAGCCTGTCTGATCCCATTTCCACCATCATGAAGAAATCCCATGCTTTTTTTTGCAGCAGATAACGTGCGAATTTGAATCGCTCGCGTGTCATTTTCAGGAGCTGCTGTTCTAATTCAGCGCGTTTATCGGTGCGAAAATTTGGAATATCAATCATGTAGTCAGGAGCAACTTGTGCGATTTCACGTGTAAGTCTCGGTGGAAAGGTCCATTGTAGGTTAGATTGTGTCAACGGAGAATTGAGATCGCATGGGGTGAGGAAACTGGTAACCATCCATCCCGGAAAAGGCTTCGCGGGATAGGTGAGCGGCACCCCTAAAACAACAGATCGTTTTTGTGCCTGCCCAAGTAAATCCCAGAGTCTTGGCACTTGCACCGCGTGTACATTGGCAATAGTGAGCGCGTTGTATGAATAATCCGAACGGTTGCGAAAACCGTAGATACCGAGTTCACCCGGATCACGGCTTGTCATCATGCACATCCACGCAGGCACGGTAATAGGTGGTATTGTGCTTTCTAATTCGCCATAGATACCCTCTTGCATCAAGCGGTGTGTATTAGGCATGTCGTCTTTGAATGCCTCAAAGACGAGTTCAGGTGCGGCACAATCCCAACCAATAATGATTACCCGCTTTTTCATGTTTCTACCTTTATGCCCAACGGGGATTTCTGCCACCAAACCGCTGCTCACTGATATTCCACAACTCCGACAATCCAAGTTGTCGGATGTGGTCTAAGCCTGCGAGACACGGATCGTTTATTCGGGTTAGCCACTGCTGAAGTTCCGCTTCCAATTTTTCTCGGATCGGTTGTGAATCTGCGTCATCAATCAGATTGCTCATCTGATACGGATCGTTATCGTTATCATAAAGCAACCAACCTGTCCCATCATAATGACGTGCATAAGTATAGCGATGTGTCCGCACACCACGCCATTCGCGGAGACCAAAGTTAAAACCTTCACTCCCGTGTAATGGGATTTCAAGCAGAACAGATTGTGGTTCGTCAATTGTCTTACCAAGCATTACGTCTGAAAGGTCAATGCCCTCAACGCCCTCTGGAATCGGCAGGTCACATAAGGATAGCATTGATGGCATAAAATCTACAAGACTGAGTAAAGTGTCACGCGTAACGCCTGCGGGAATTTTGCGGGGCCAACGCATCATGAAAGGGATTCGGCTTGATTCGTCCCACGGACGTTCTTTTCTGACGTGCCCGTGGCTACCGAGCATATCTCCATGATCAGATGTATAGACAAGGATAGTATCTTCTGCAATACCGATTTCGTCAAGAGCAGTCATCAAGTGTCCAAGGTTTTCATCTAAAGCCGTGATATGTGCGTAGTAACCTGAAAGATCCTTTCGTGTTGCGGGTGTGTCCACAGTGTTCGGACGTAACTGAATATCCTCTGGTGGATACATCTCTTTATACCGATCTGGAACATGTTCATACGGATTATGTGGCGGTCCCCAACTCACATATAGACAAAAAGGTTCATCAGCATGCTCACGGCAGTATTGGATAGCTTGATCGGTTTGGAACTCCGGTTCATAGCCTTCAATCTGCATCCGATTTCCATCGGAATCGTGGTAAGGTGCGTTAAAATAATTATGATGACAATTCCATCCAACCCAATGATCAAAACCGAAACGCATTTCATGCGTAATAAACTTATCCCTCGGCATACCGCCGAGATGCCATTTGCCGATATACCCTGTTGCGTATCCAGCGTCTTTGAAAACCTGCGCAACTCCCGTTTCAGACAACGGAAGCGGTAAATCGTTGGATACTGCTTTGTGGCTTAACGGGTGTTTGCCGGTCATCAGACATCCGCGTGCAGGGACACAGATCGGGACGTTAGTGAAGGTGTTTGGAAAGAACATACCCTCCTGAGCCAGCTGATCCATAGCAGGTGTTTGCACCTGTAGGTTGCCTGCACATCCGACATCACACTGACGGTGTTGATCACCAAAAACAAAAATTAAATTAGGTTTTCGTTCCATTATTTCTCCTTTTTCTAACGACTTGTGCCAGTTAACTAATTGTTTTTGTTGTTTTCACAAATATTGGGTATTGTCATATAAACATATCGTCCCTACGGGACTAAAAAGGGCGTTTATTTCGTTTTCTATAAACATATCGTCCCTACCAAATCAACGCTATGAATGCCTTTATGGCATTCAGCGGGACTGAAGAGCATACCAACAATAGGAAACACGGACAAAACGTTCTGCTTATGTGAAACAATCTATTACAAAAAGTTATTTAGCACAACTCGTTTTTCTAATATTAAACTATCTCAATTCTACTTGATAGATGTAAATTCTAAAATGTCACGATTTTCTAAACGTTAGGTGGTGTATTGTCTGAATCTCATATTTACACAGATGACACGGATTATTCTTATTCTAAATGGATAGTCTTCATCCTGCAAAATCTTGTTCAGATGGTGCTAATTCCGTTCTATAATGTGATGTGCGTAGCCTAATCTACGATATCCCACAGATACACAACGGCACCACTTGCACTTGCCAATGTCTTGCCATCCGGACTGAACACGACGCATTCAACTGAACCCCGATGCGCTTTTAATGTACGCAGAAGGGTACCTGTCCGCACATCCCACAGGCGGACGGTTCTGTCAATACTTCCGCTCGCCAGTATTCTCCCATCTGGACTGAACGCAACGCTATAAACATGTCCCCGATGTTCCAGTTTTCGAAGTGGTTCACCCGACAGCGCATCCCATAAACGGACGGTCTTGTCCTGGTTACCACTTGCGATCATTTGTCCATCCGGACTGAACGCTACGCAATGAACTTGATCGGCATGTTTCATCGTCAAAAGCGGAGTACCGCTATGCACATCCCATGTGCTTACGGTGTTGTCATCATGCCCGCTGACTAATACAGAACCGTCCGGACTGAACGCTACGCTATTAACATCATTCCAACGTACTTCCATCATATTTTTGCGTTTACGTGTTTGCATATCCCACAAATAGATTTTTCCGTAACCGTCCCCGCTCGCCAATATCTTACCATCGGGGCTAAATGCAACACAGCTGACTCCAATTCCATGTCCAATTAGAGGCGGCAGTGCTATACCCTTTTTTATCTCCCATAAACCCACGGTCTTATCCGAACTGCCACTTGCCAATATCTGTCCATCCGGGCTGAACGCGACGCTATTGATAGGTTCGGTATGTCCTTTCAGCATGTGAAGCGATGCACACGTCTGCACATCCCACAAATGAACGGTCTTGTCCCAAGTGCCACCTGCCAGTTTTTTGCCATCCGGACTGAACGCTATGGTACGGACACTTTGCGTATGCGCTGCTATTTTCCTAAGTTCTATGCCGGTTTGCACATCCCACAGCCGGACAGTGTCGTCCAGACTTTCGCTCATCAACGTCTTTCCATCCGGGCTAAATATAACACTTATACCACCCAATGTATGCCCAAACAATATCTGCAAAGGTTTCGTTGTCTGTACATCCCACAGTCGAATGGTTTTGTCTGCGCTGCCACTTGCCAGCATCTCTCCATCAGGACTGAACGCAACACTAAGCACAAGAGAGTTATGTCCTGTCATCGTCTGAAGTGACTCGTCTGTCTGTACATCCCACAGTCGAATGGTTTTGTCTGCGCTGCCACTTGCCAGCATCTCTCCATCAGGACTGAACGCTACGTCATAAACAAAACCTCTATGTCCTATGAACGGCCTCAGCGATTTCCCTGTTTGAACATCCCACAGCCGCAACATTTTATCTTCACTACCACTCGCGAGTGTTTTCCCGTCCGGACTAAACGCTACGCTTGTAACTGCCCCAATATGTCCTTCAAGCGTTCGCAGATGTGTGCCGGTGTGCACATCCCACAAACGGATCGTCTCGTCCCAACTTGCACTTGCGAGTATCTTCCCATCTGGACTAAACGTTATGTCTGTAGTCCCATACCCATGTCCGTGCAGCGTCCAAAGTTCGGTGCCAGTGCGCGCATCCCATAAACGGACGGTTTTATCATCACTCCCACTTGCCAACAGAGAATCGTCCGGACTGAACGCGACGCTCGTAACCCTCCTCGTATGCCCTGCTATTAGATTAAGTGCTTTATCCGTCTCCGCATCATACACCCAAATGCCGATGCTACACGAGACCGCCAAGCGTTTCCCATCATTGGAAAGTGCTATATTTCCAGTTATAGAACCTTTACCAATCCGTGCCTTGACACCTTCCGGTAAATGCCACAAATGCCAATCTTGCGTCCCTTGAGCGATGGCGTTGAGAGAAATAACGCATATTGCGAACCCAATCGCTAAAATCAAAACCAGTGCAATTTTCATGAGGATTGTCCTTTTTTCGGAGGGATTGCTTTTAGTTTATATTATACCATCTCTATATGATAATATTACGTTATTTCATAGGTCGGGTAGAAGCGGTAGCGAAACCCGACTTTTTATAGCGTCATGTCCAAATCAACGCCAAATGCGCGTGGCGGAATGCACTTTGGGCATTCCGCATGATTTGTCGGGTTTCGTTCCTCAACCCGACCTACAATATGTTATGACAATTTGTTAATTAGAATTGGTATTATAACCTGTGTCAGCGGCAAAAGGAGATATAATTATTGGCTATTAGTGATTCAGAAAGAGGTCCTTAGAAAGTACGCCTACTAATAATTAATGGTTATCCGAGCTAATTCGTGATTCAGACAATAGTGGACAGCATACGGCGCGTGCCTGCTACCATGCCTAATCTAAATTATTGTTCGCGAGATCCCACAAGAACACGACACCATCCAAACTTGAACTCGCCAGTGTCTTTCCATCCGGACTGAACGCTATGTCAGTTACACCATACCGATGCGCATCCAGCGTCCGAAGATGTGTGCCAGTTTGCACATCCCACAAACGAACAGTTCTGTCCAAACTTGAACTCGCCAGCGTCTTTCCATCCGGACTGAATGCTATGCTATAGACATGCGCCTTATGTGCTTCTATCGTCCGAATCAGTTCACCCGACACTGGATTCCAGAAACGTACGGTCTTGTCCGTGCCGCAGCTCGCCAATATCTTTCCATCCGGACTGAACGCTACGCACTGGACAGATTCGATATGTTCATCTAAAATAAAAAGAAGGGTGCCGTTATGCACATCCCAGACACGCACAAGTTCATCATCACCC
>JAPPMR010000255.1:0-6656 GCA_028818995.1 Candidatus Poribacteria bacterium
GCAGTAAGTTCATCAGTAGAAAACTGGAAAACATCTGGGGAGAGAAGAAATGGATGAACAACTGCATCGGTAATGGGACAATCAATCGCTGCCTCAAACATATAGATTTCATGCAGTGCTACACGCCGTGGATCACGGAAACTCCGAGGCTGTGCCACACCGCGTAAATGATAGTGATTCGGAGCCATCAGGACATAATCAAAATATGATGCTAAACGAATATTAATTGAGGTAACCTGATATTCCAACATCTGTGACTCCACACCAAAATGCACTTCAATTGAGGGATCCGTCTTCTTTATTGCCTCTCGCGCTGCTTGAATCCTTTTTACCTTGGACTGATAACTGTAATCATGGTCAGTTATCCCAATTGCTTCAATATCACGTTCCTGCTGAATCTGAATAATTTTCTCTATACTGAACTCGTTGTCCGCACATCCGGAAAGTTGCGTATGAATATGGTAATCACAACTAAACATCTTCTGCTCCTTCAAACTTTATCATTCCTATGAAATTATGACAAAATTTTAGATGCATTGCAACAAAAAATTACAGAAGCGATAAACCCTAAACATAGATTTTCCAAGAACACTTCACTATTTAAGATAACGGAAATACGTGAGTTGCAATTTTTTTTGTTGCACATTTTACCTAATTTAAGATATACTTAATGGACAAAATGTACACATTATACCGCAAGACTAATAGAAATTTCGGTCCGAAAATAGGATAAAAAGATGCTTTTTAATTTTGCAAATGTTCTGATTTTCATAATTGTCGGTTGTCTATTTGTCATCCTCAATCTTACCATTTCTCGTCTTCTACATACAAAATTATTTTCAGGCGAAAAATACATGCCCTACGAATGTGGGGAAGACCCGATTGGTGATACACGAATTAAATTCAACACCCGTTTTTATGTCATCGCACTTATTTTTTTAATCTTTGACGTGGAAGTCGTGTTCCTTCTCCCTTGGGCGGTCGTCTTCCGAGATTTAGGACTCTTTGCTTTCTTGGAAATGCTTGTCTTTATCACTATCCTATTAGTCGGTCTTGCGTATGTGTGGGCAAAAGGCGATCTTGAATGGATACGTTCGACACAATTAGAGATACAATCCTTCCAGAGGGAGGAAAGTTATGATAATTGATGAGAAATTGGACAAAAATGTTATTGTTACTTCAGTTGATGCTGTTGCGAATTGGGCACGTTCCTCCGCACTCTGGCCGATGACGTTTGGTCTCGCTTGCTGCGCAATAGAATTTATGGCAACGGCTGCTTCTAACTACGACTTGGACAGGTTCGGTGCAGGTGTTCCTCGCGCAACACCACGTCAATCCGATTTAATGGTTATCTCTGGTACCGTAACGCTGAAAATGGCAACACGTATCAAACGTCTTTATGAGCAAATGCCTGAACCGAAATATGTCATCTCTATGGGTAGCTGCGCTACCAGCGGTGGACCTTACTGGCAACACGGATACCATGTTCTCAAAGGAGTCGATCGAATTATTCCTGTTGATGTTTATGTACCTGGATGTCCGCCACGACCAGAAGCTCTCATTGAAGGATTGTTGAAACTACAGGATAAAATCAAAACCCATACCGTCGCATAACGTGCTAATGTTCCGTTCCTAAAGAGACTCTTTACAAAAACAGAATGGTACGAACATGAAAAAACTGAAGGGGCGGATGAAGCAGATACATCTGAAGACGAAAGCACTGTAAGCACCGAAAACACTGGAACAACTCAATAAAATCACGCTATCCCATCTGGAGTATGAATTACGTGAACCCGGAAGAAATTTATAAAACCTTAGCTGACAAGTTTGGTGAATCTGTTCTCGGTTTAGAGACCGAACTTGCTGGTGACCCAAACATTCAAATCGCTCCTGCAGCTATCGCCGAGGTGTGTCAATATCTCGCCGAAACTGACACGTTGGCGTTTGATTCGTTGATGTGTCTTAGTGGTGTTGATCTGGGGGCAAAGGAAGAAGAACTTTCTATCGTCTATCATATCTATTCCATGCAACATCGGCATAGTGTGGTTTTAAGAGCATCCGTGCCGAAAACTGATGCACACCTTCCGAGCGTTTCACACATCTGGAAAACTGCAGATTGGCACGAGCGTGAAGCTTATGACCTTTACGGAATTCTTTTTGAGGGGCATACAGATCTTCGCCGTATCTTACTCCCCGATGATTGGGAAGGATACCCCCTACGAAAAGATTACAAGGAACCTGATTTCTATCGTGGCATGCGCGTACCTTACTAAATAATAAATAGAAATAATAGATAAGCTTAATTTCAAATCCGCACTATGGAAACTACACAACAAACAGAATCAAAAATTATTGAGTTAAAACCGTTTACCGACGAAATGGTAGTGAACATGGGGCCTCAGCATCCAAGCACGCACGGGGTGTTACGTCTGGAATTGAGACTGGATGGTGAGGTAGTGCGGGAAGCGATTCCACATATCGGTTATCTGCATCGTTGTTTTGAGAAACACTCAGAAAATCTCTCCTACCCCCAAATTATACCTTTCACTGATCGCATGGATTATGTGGCGGCAATGAACCAGAATTGGGGGTTTTGTCTTGCTGTTGAAAAACTGATGGCAGCAGATGAAACAAAAGATTTTGCAGTGCCGGAACGGGCTGAATATCTGCGTGTGCTTATCTGTGAATTAAATCGGATTGCGAGTCATCTGCTCTCTTTCGGTACTTATGGTATGGACATCGGGGCGTTCACTCCGTTTCTCTATGCGTTTCGAGATAGAGAACGACTTCTTTTGCTATTTGAGAAGATCTGCGGTGCACGGCTTACCTATAACTATATTCGTATCGGTGGTGTGTCTGAAATTATCCCGATGGAACCTGGTTCTGTTGACGAGCAGAATTTTTTGGACGAAATTAAAGACTTTCTTGACTATTTTGAACCCAAAATTGACGAATATAACGACCTTTTAACATCAAACAGTATTTTCTCTGAGCGGACTATGAGTGTCGCAGTGATGTCGGCAGAGATGGCACTGAGTTACGGTGCTACTGGTCCAAATCTTCGCGGTTCAGGTGTTGATTGGGATTTGCGACGGGATGAACCGTATTCCATTTATGACCGATTTGATTTTGATGTTCCTGTGGCTAAGGATATTCCGGAGTTAGGTGCTGTTGTCGGTGACTGCTGGAGTCGGTATAAAGTGCGCATGGATGAAATGAAGGAATCCGTGCGAATAGTCCGGCAAATTCTATCTGAAGGTCTGCCGGATGGTCCTGTCATGGCAGATTTAAAAGCTGTGCGTCCACCGAAAGGTGAAATCTATTTCCGTAGTGAAGCACCTCGCGGTGAACTCGGATTTTACATCGTCAGTGACGGCACACCGAAGCCAGTACGCCTTAAGGGACGTTCCCCTTGTTTTAGTGCGTTGAGTGCGCTACAAGAACTGAGTCGCGGTTTGATGGTCGCAGATATCATTGCAATTATTGGCAGCATTGATATTGTGATGGGAGAAGTTGATCGATAACAACGTCTAAACGGAGTTGACAAATGAGAATAACGACGATGAAACAAGCAAAAATCATGATGGGTACTGGCACAGTGATGGTTGTTCTCGGGGCGTTAATATACTTCTTGACCAATTCTATTTCTAATGGGCTTGTCTTAATTTTTTATGCTATATTACTATATGAAGCGGTTGTTCGGTCAGAGCCAGGACAGCAATTATTTACAAACGGCGTAACCATCTTTCCTAAGAGCGTAACCATCTTACCAAAGAACAAGTTTTTTCTGTGGCTGCTCGCGTTATCAATGATTGTACTAACTGTAAACTCGGTTTTAGAACTTTGGAAATTTGTGTTTGCCGTATAGCATAGGTAGTATTCCTAAAAGAAGGTAAAGATTTATTTGTAGACAGTAGATATTCTGAATCGATTAGGAGATTAGATGCCAGAAATTTTTTCTGAAGGTTTCTTTCCCAATATAAATTTGCAAGACGAAACCAATTGGGCAACAGATTTCGTGCAGGAAGTTATCATTCCACGATTGCCGGAAGCAGTCGCTGGACACTTCTCCGTGGAATTAGGCACTGTTCTCGTCATGTTGGTGTGTGCGGGTATTTTCGTTGCTGTTGTGCCATTGCTCCCACTGTTTTTAGTACTTGCTGAGCGGAAAGTTGCTGCACGTTTTCAGAACCGCACCGGTCCCATGCGTGTTGGGCCCTGGGGCACTTTGCAAACGTTGGCAGATGGCATAAAACTCATTTTCAAAGAGGACTATATCCCACCACAAGGCGATAAACTGCTTTTTCTACTTGCTCCCTATATCATATTTGCTTGCTCTTTTGCGGTGTTTGCCGCAATTCCGTTCGGTCAAGGTATCTTGGTGAGCGACTTTAATATCGGCATCTTTTATATTATGGCGATCTCGTCTGTGATTGTCATGGGCGTAATAATGGCGGGTTGGTCCTCAAACAGCAAGTGGTCGTTGTTGGGTTCATTACGATCCGCAGCACAGATTGTCAGTTATGAAATCCCTCTTGGTCTTTCTATATTAACCGTCGTTATGCTTGTTGAAAGTTTAGGCATGCGGGACATCGTGAACAGTCAATCTGGCGGAATCTTCACTTGGCTCATTTTTCGGACACCCTTTACCTTCATTGCCTTCTTTATCTTCTTTATATCTTCTATTGCCGAAGTCAACCGAACACCATTTGATCTGCCTGAAGCTGAATCCGAAATTGTTGCTGGATTCCATACCGAATATAGTGGGATGCGTTTCGCTCTTTTCTTTATTGCCGAATACGCAAATATGTTTGCGGTGAGTGCGATTGCCGTTACACTTTTCCTCGGTGGATATGAAGGTATTTTACCGGGTTACGATTTTCTCGGAGGTTTTCCAGGGTTCGTCATCAAAACATTGGGACTTGTCTTCTTAATGATGTGGTTGAGATGGACGCTACCACGGTTACGTGTTGATCAACTCATGAACTTGTGCTGGAAATACTTTATCCCGATTTCATTCTTTAACATCTTAGGAACAGGAATATGGGGACTGATTTTTAAGAAAGATGATGTGTGGAGTATCGGAATCAGTTGTGCTATTATCTATGTTGGTCTAATCGGTGCTTATGCTGTTGCTGGAAGAAATCTTGCACGAAAGCCTGAGCCACAGACGAGCCAAATATTGCCTACATAACCACAATTGGGGGTGCAAATTAGCAATGGACAAATACATACGCAACATATATAAAGGTGTTTATACCGTCCTCGTTGGAATGCGGGTCACGATTCGGCAGTTCTTTGAGCCAAATGTCACTCATCAATATCCTTATGAACATGATTTTGAAAAGAAGCAGAACGTCCGGGAGATTCCGAAAGGCTATCGTGGGCAACTCTACAATCGGATTGAAGATTGCATCGGGTGCAAAAAATGTGAGTTGATTTGTCCTGTAGATTGTATTATGATTACAGGCGACAAACTTCCTAAAGGTGAACAACTCTGGGATAGCATGAACGTTGTACACTTCAAGGACGGGCGGGAAGTTATCGGTATCATAGAAGGTGACGACAAAAAGATAATGTCAGAAGACTCAATGACAATTACAAATATCACTACTCGCTTAGGGCCACAAGAAGTCATTGACCGCTTGGAGTCATCAGGGGATGAAAACCGAACTGAAACCTTTACCACAGACGAAGTGTCTCGTGTCGTTACGCGCAACCCCGTTGTTTTCTATCTTGACCAGTTTGACATTGATATGTCCCTCTGTATGTATTGTGGACTCTGCACGGAAGTCTGTCCGACACAATGCCTTGTTATGAAGGATTCACTTGAAGGGATTGAGTACTCAAGTTTTGACCGCACTGATTTAATCTTCAATTTTGACAAGCAGGAAATGTACGATAAGGACGAAACAGAAAACACAGAAGCCGCAGATTAGGGTATTCCAAAGATTTAAAGTCTTTACAAGAATAGTTTTTTTAAATGGAATTTACACTTAAAACATTTATTTTTTACGGTTTCGCACTTTTGACAATTGCCTCTGCACTTGCTGTGGTAACCGTCCGAAACATCGTTCATGCGGCGTTTGCACTAATGGTAACCCTCTTCGGGGTTGCGGGACTTTACGTGTTCCTACAAGCAGATTTTCTCGCAGCAACACAGG
The DNA here is from genome assembly GCA_028818995.1 of Candidatus Poribacteria bacterium. Next base: position 6,165 of record JAPPMR010000255.1, read on the forward strand.
TGATTGTCTACGTGGGCGGAATCTTGGTGCTTATCCTTTTCGGTGTTATGATGACAAGTGGAAGGTTGGAGATGCGTATCCACATTGAGCGCGGTCAACTTCTATTGGGTGGAGGAATTTCTCTTGCACTGCTCATGCTGCTGTTGACTGTGATTGCGAATACACCCAAATGGGAAAATCTCACCGATGACGGAACAGCATTTGAACCGACAACGAAACGTATTGGTGAATTGATTTTGAATGAAAAGTTTTTACTACCGTTTGAGGTTGCCTCTGTGCTGCTGTTAGTTGCTTTAATCGGTGCCGCGCTTATTTCTCGCAAGGAGGTCCGGGAGTAATCTCCGCTGTATTTTCTCTTGTAGGAGGGCTTTGTAAGTCCGATTTATTACCCAAAGTAGGCGCGTTTTGTAAACGCGCCGAGACAGAAAAAAAAAACACAAAAAAAGCCCCGTTTAAAAAAACCCCAAACCGGGTGGGGGACCGCGAAATTTT
>JAPPMR010000255.1:6666-12549 GCA_028818995.1 Candidatus Poribacteria bacterium
TTTTTTTTTTTATATTTTTTTTTATTTTTTTTCTACTTATGTCTTCTATTCCCCCACCTCAAAATCTATACACTACAATCCCATCCCCCGCCGCCCCCCCCCCCCCCCCCCTACCGGGGTGGCGAACCGCTAATTTGGTAGTTATGGGTAGAGCGCAAGCGAAACCCAACGCTTAAGATAAAAAATGAGTCTACAACACTATTTGGTAATCAGTGCAATTCTATTTTCACTCGGCATTTTCGCAGTACTAACTCGGAAGAACGCTATCAGTATTTTAATGGGGATTGAGCTTATTCTCAATTCCTGTAACCTTAACTTCGTTGCGTTTTCGCGCTTTGTCACGCCTCCCGAAAATATTGATGGTCAGATAATCGCAATCTTTGGTATTGTGCTTGCTGCAGCGGAAGCAGCTGTTTTTCTCGCTATTATTCTCGCTATTTACCGTGAATTCGGTAGCATACGCCCTGACGAAGTGGATACCTTGAAAGGTTAAAAGTATGGTCGTTCCATTAATTAGTATCATTTTACTCTGCCCACTTGCTGCCTTTGCTATTTTTGCACTATTAGGCTTAGCAAAACGGAGTTTCCCACGACAAGATTTGCTGTCTACCGCGGCGATGCTCATCGCGCTCTGTTGTTCCCTTTATCTCTTGAAAGAGGTAGTCCCCAAACCGGAACCACACACTGTTGACTGGATTTCACTCGGTAAAATCACTTTCTCAATGGGATTTTACCTTGACAGCGTTACCGTGATTATGCTGATTGTTGTCACGCTTGTCAGTAGCCTTGTGCATGTCTTCTCAATAGGATACATGCATGGCGATCCGAGGTATCCAAGGTTTTTTGCCTATCTTTCGCTCTTCTCATTTTCCATGCTGTTTTTGGTGGTCTCGGATAACCTGCTCGGTATCTATATCGGTTGGGAACTTGTCGGTCTATGCTCCTATCTGCTCATCGGTTTTTGGTTTGAAAAGGACTCCGCTGCGAATGCGTGTAAGAAAGCATTCCTGACAACGCGCGTCGGTGATGTTGGCATGTTCATTGGCATGATGATGCTGTTTGCCAAATTCAAAACGCTTTCCCTTTATGATGGAACAGAAAACGGCATCTTTACACTTGTGGAAGGGTTAAGCGGTACAGGAGATATAATTTGGCTTTCTATCGCTGGTGTGCTTATCTTCTGTGGTGCTATCGGCAAATCAGCACAAGTGCCGCTGCATACATGGTTGCCCGATGCGATGGAAGGTCCTACACCTGTTAGCGCGTTAATTCATGCTGCTACGATGGTTGCCGCGGGGGTATATCTCACTGCGCGGATGTTCCCAATTTTAACAACGAGTTCGTCTCTGGTAATCGCTTATGTCGGTGGTATTACTGCACTTGTTGCCGCGACCATTGCGATTGTTCGATTTGATATTAAACGAGTTTTGGCATACTCTACGGTTAGCCAGTTAGGATATATGATGCTGGCAATTGGCGCCGGAAGTTATGTTGCAGGACTTTTTCACCTTACCACGCACGCATTTTTCAAAGCGTTGTTGTTTCTCGGTTCCGGTAGTGTTATTCACGCCTTCCACGCAATGCATGCCCATCATGACGAAGAGCACGCAGAGGATGGCGAACATGAACACGATGACCACAGTTTAGTTCATGCACACGGTTCTGAAATCCCACCTGACCAAGATATGCGGAACATGGGAGGACTCCGTCGTAAAATGCCGTGGACGTTTCTCACTATGCTTGTCGCAACTTTGTCTATCTCTGGCGTGCCGTTTATCTTTTCAGGTTTTTGGAGTAAAGATAAAATTTTAGCCGGCGTGCTTGGACGAGCAATGGAATGGAATTCAGTACATCACTACGTTCTGTTCGTGATGGCACTTGGCGCGGCAGGAATTACAGCGTTCTATATGTTCCGCCTGATATTTATGACCTTCTTTGGTGAACCGCGCAATCAAGAAATGCACGATATGGCACATGAATCCCCATTAGTTATGGTGGTACCACTTCTCGTTTTGGCATTTCTGAGTTTCCCAGTCGTAAATACGCTTTGGTTCAACAAAGACTATGTTAAACCACCAGAACAACCCCACCTTCATGCGCCACAACATGCACAAGTCTTACCTGACACTAAAACAGGCGATGCGAATCTTGGCATCACATTCTTTGGAATTTCCGAGGCAGAAGCAGCTGATGACGAAGGCGAACAGACTGGCGATGCCCATCATGGTCACGGTGATGCACATACAATCGCAATGGTACTGTCTATCTGTGTCGCAGGTTTAGGTATACTGCTTTCTTGGTTGTTTTACCATAGACGCAGGTTCTCTGCCGAATCTGTCGCAACAACTTTCCGTCCGGTCTACAACCTCTTTTGGAACAAATACTATTTTGACGAATTCTACGATGGTGTCTTAGTGGCACTGACGGTTTGGAAGTCTCGGCTTTTTGCCAAATTTGACCTTTCTATTATTGATGGTATCGTCAACGGTGTTGCAACGATAACACGGCAAGTATTTGCTGCATTCATCGGCTTTTTTGATAATCGTGTCGTTGATGGCATTGTTAACCGAGTGGCAGAAGTTACGTGGGCCGCTGGCGGCAGAATCCGCAGAATACAAACAGGAGCCATACAAACCTATCTCTTTGTCGTTCTTGGCGGGATAGTGTTGATAATTTTGATTTTCCGGGCATTGTAGTTGAAATATATAAAATACTGCCTGATGGGATAAGGAGGATTCCCACTAAATGCTATTGTCTCTAATGATTTTTGTCCCGTTGCTTGGGATGATCGTTGTTTTACTTCTACCGCGCGAGTCTGAAGAACTCATAAAACGCGTTGCGCTTGTATTTACGCTTATCCCGCTGATACTTGCAGTATATTTATACATGACGTACAACCAACCTGATCTTGAACATCTTTGGAAACAAGATGTTCCTTGGATTGATACATTCAATATCCAGTATCATGTCGGCATTGATGGCTTAAGCGCAATACTGATACTCCTCACAGCCCTCCTGGGACCAATCTGTGTACTTGCCTCTTGGCGCAATATTGAAAAGGGAATTAAAGCGTATATGGCGTTATTCCTGTTGCTTGAAACAGGGATGTTGGGCTTTTTTGCTGCGTTGGATCTGTTCCTATTCTTTGTTTTCTTTGAACTGACACTGCTGCCGATGTATTTCTTGATCGGTGTATGGGGTGGACCGCGCCGAGAATACGCTGCTATTAAATTCTTCCTATATACCCTATTCGGCAGTGTGTTGATGTTGGTGGCAATAATAGCGGTTTATCTCAACAGCGGTATCCCAGATGATCGAACATTTGATATTCCGACACTGATTACATTAGCAGGGACACCAGGACACGCTCTTGCCGATCCAGTCTTCCAGCGCTGGATATTCGCCGGTTTCTTTATCGGATTTGCTGTTAAGGTGCCGATTTTCCCCTTCCACACATGGTTGCCCGATGCACACGTTGAAGCACCGACAGCGATTAGTGTTATCCTTGCAGGTGTCCTTTTAAAAATGGGAACTTACGGACTGGTGCGGATTAACATGGATATGTTACCAGAGGGCATGGCGTTTTTCACTAATGGCGTTGGGTTTATAGGTAACAGTCTTGCACTGCTTGGCTTTATCAACATTGTTTACGGATCTTTTTGTGCGTTAGCACAAACCGATTTTAAGAAGTTAGTCGCCTATTCCAGTATCGGACACATGGGGTTTGTCATCTTAGGACTCGCTGCTGGCAATGAAACCGGTGTCACTGGGGCAATTCTCCAGATGTTCAACCACGGTGTCATCAGTGCGATGCTCTTCCTATTGGTCGGCGTTCTCTATGACCGGGCACATCATCGTGAGATTGATGGTTTCGGTGGTTTAGGAAATAGAATGCCTGTCTATACAGGTATCACAGTCCTTGCATTTATGGCATCTTTAGGATTACCCGGTTTAAGTGGATTTATAGGCGAAGCGTTTTCCTTGCTTGGTGCTTATGAGAGATTCCAAACATTGGCTATCCTTTCCACAATTGGCATTGTGGTAGGTGCGGCATACTTCCTCTGGACACTCCAACGTGTTTTCTTAGGACAACTTAATCCTAAATACGAAAACCTTCCAGAAATCAATCGGCGTGAAATCTTAACGTTAGTACCACTCGGAATCCTTACCATTGTCCTCGGTATTTGGCCCCATTTCGCTATTGAAATGTTCAGCGAATCTGTTGTAGAGTTGACTACTAAAATTATGGGCACACTTCAGGCCAGTCTGTAGGAGGACAGTGTGGATTACTTAGAAAATATTGAAAGCCTTGCCTATTTCAGTCCAGAGATAGTCCTTGTCGTGTTCGCTGCTGCCGTGATTATCCTTGATCTTCTCGTAAAAAATCGAGAAAGTGAAAAGACAGCATACCTCTCGCTTGTCGGACTCGGATGCTCTTTAGTTGCTATTCTTCTCACGAATTCCATTCTCGGCACCGATGAATCGAAAAACCTGTTTTTTGGGATGATTCGGTTAGATGGATTCGCTGTATTTTTCAAGGTTCTTCTGCTTCTGGCAACTGCTGCTACGATTCTTTTCTCTCTCCGTTCCGAAGAGCTTGATGCAAGACTGAAAGGCGAATACTATGCCTTGTTGTTAGCCGTTACCTTCGGCATGTTTCTGATGGCATCGTCAACAAATCTGTTGATGATATTCATTTCGTTGGAAACAGTAAGCCTGACTTCTTATATCCTTGCTGGATTCTTGACGCACAGTCCACGTTCAAGTGAAGCAGCGTTCAAGTACATCACTTATGGTGCCGTGGCATCTGGAACGATGCTATTTGGATTGTCCTTGATTTATGGCATGACAGGCACAGGTGATCTCGCCGCAATCGGTCAGCAGCTTCCTATAGTGCTTGCTGAAGGTCAAGTAACCACACTCGGTATATTGATTGCAATAACCTTTATTCTCGCGGGCATAGGTTATAAAATTGCTTCTGTCCCCTTCCACATGTGGTCACCCGATGTCTACGAAGGTGCGCCTATTCCGATAACGGCGTTCCTATCTGTCGCCTCAAAAGCGGCGGGGTTTGCTCTGTTCCTTAGATTTTTCTTCTCAGGATTTGGCAATTCAGAAGTTATGCAATCTATTGACTTAGGCTTATTGTTGGCGATAGTTTCCGCACTCACAATGACAATTGGAAACCTCGCTGCCCTACCACAGCGTAACGTCAAACGTCTATTGGCATATTCAAGTATTGCCCATGGCGGTTACATATTGATGGGTGCAGTCCTGTTGACAAACGGAGACGCAGCAATTGTTGATAAGGGAATCGGTGCCATCATCTTTTATCTCATCGTTTACTTCTTTATGAACTTGGGCGCATTTTATGTTGTCGTCCTGATTGCTAACGAAGCAGGCAGTGAAATGATTGAAGGTTACCGAGGGCTTTCCGCCCGCGCACCTTTAGTCGCTGGTGCCATGGCGATCTTCCTCGCCTCGCTGATAGGGATTCCGTTTTTTGCCGGTTTCTTTGGAAAATGGGTGCTGTTCGTTGCCGTTATTGAAGGAAATTTATATTGGCTTGCTTTTGTCGGTTTGCTAAACAGTGTCGTCTCCCTTTATTACTACGCTCGTATTCTTAAGGCAATGTATTTTGAATCTGCTGAAGATACAGAGAGCTTCTCCTTTTCTAAAGGCACTTTTGCCCTATTGAGTGTCTTTGTTGTCCCTACACTTCTCATCGGACTTCTGAATATTTTCTACTCCCTCTCAGAGAAGTTCACGCTTCAATAACAGCAAATAGATTGACAAGTGCCATCGATTAGGGTATACTTAACATTAAGGTCAATGCCCGGTCGTCTAATGGTAGGACGCATGGCTCTGGACCATGTAGTGAAG
>JAPPMR010000366.1 GCA_028818995.1 Candidatus Poribacteria bacterium
ACCATAATCTGACTTTAGGAAACGTACAAAATAGAGTCTATCTCGTAAATTGCTAAACACGGTTCTCCCCAGAAAATGCCTACTTTTCATAATCCAGTTAAAGATGTTCTGAGCCATCCAATAGGTTCGTTTTGGAGGTAAGGACGCAGCATATCTCGTAATTTTCGATGTGCATGATGTAGGTGGGTTTTAATAGTCCCTTCAGATCTATTCAAGCGAGATGCAATATCCTTTATAGGGAGTTCCTCCGCATAACGCAAATAAAAGACACGACGTTGACCGGTTGGCAGTTGCCGTACAGCCTCGTCAACTATGTACTCAAATTCCTTTTTTTCAAGGATTTGATTTAGCGAAAGGTGTTTTTGAGTGGTTTGAAGAATTTCTTCTGCGCTTGAGGGTAACTCTTCCCAACTTACAACAGATTGCTTGTTTTGTTTGCGGAGGAAGTCAGTACTACAATTGATTGCGATTTTATAGAGCCAGCTGTAAAAAGCAGATTGTCCCTTGAAGTTTGGCAGGGCTTTCCAGGCTTTCAGGAAAACCTCCTGGCAAATATCTTCTGCTGTTTCACGGTTGTGTACTCGCTGATAAATCAAATTGTAGATTTTCTGCCGATATTTGTTAACTAACGGGTTAAACGCTTCAGACTCTCCCTTCTGTGTACGTTTAATTAGCTCCTTCTCATCAAGCAGGCTAAGTTCTCTTTGAGTTGTAAAAGTATTTTCCATATTTTTTCTCATATAATTTAGAGTTGTTGTTTCCTTCTAAGGATAGCAAAATTTAAGGTAAACCTGTAAAATCTAAATACAGCAAATTTTTCAATTAACAGGACATCGTCGCTCGGTACGCTCATAAGGCGCGCCTACCGGCGAATTTCTAAGGCAGAATGAATTGCGATCAAACGCGTTTTTGTTAATGTGAAGTCGTGATTTAGAACGGTATTAGATTGATTTAGCACGTTTTTTTCGCCAATGTTCCTCCCGATAATGATCTATCAATGTGTGTTTAGTTAAGACCCGCACCCATCTATGGAAAGGGCATACAAACAAGAATTTGTTTAACTTATTCATCACCTTTTCGAACGCCTGCAACTCAAGTGCTTTCATCTCTTGGTCATTGCCCAGGTTGTAATAACGCTCAATATAATTGTGGATCCAGGGCTTGACCATGTCCTTAATCAATTCAGTTGCCTCACAATCACCGCTCACAGCTGCGGCTATTATTTTATAATCTGAATTCTTATCGTTTTGATTTTGGGATTGAACAAATTCTGAAGACATAATTCCTCCTCTTTTAGATTCTACACCAAACTCCTTTCGCAGGAGTAGTCTTGTTTCTCTAAGTTTTGTCTTGACGGTGCCTATTGGCAGGTCAAGTTCATTTGAAATTTCTTTCATGCTCCACGATTCTAAATAGTACAATGCTGCAACGGGACGCACCCGCATAGGAAGATATTGCACTGCTTCTCTTGCCTCAGTACGAAGCATGTTTTCTCGGAAACGTGTGGATGCCTCTTGGTCAATCTGCTCAACTAACTCCGCATCAGTATATGGGATTTCACGCCTTGAGCGTTTAGAGGTGGCGTAATACCTGTTACAAGCGTTATAAGCAATTTTCTGCAGCCACGGACCAAAACTATCTACTTTCTTGAGTCCGTTAATGTTGTTCCATACTGCTATCCAGATGTCAGTGAGTATCTCTTCAGCATCCTGTCGTTGCCGCGAATTTGCTACAATCACACGCCAAATTCGTGGTGTGTAACGGGACATGAGTTCTGAGAAAGCTGCTTCATTACGGTTTTGTACTAATTGTATAAGTTTTTCATCATTCAGGCTTTTTATCAATTCTAAATCGTAGTACATATACAAATTCTCTATTCTGGTTAATTTTGCATATTTGACTGTAAAATGAACAGTCTACAGATAAGGTGTCATATCCCAAAGAAGAATTGTGCCATCAAAACTACCACTCGCTAACATTGTACCATTCGGCGAAAATGCAAGTGATTGCACGTCCGAGTTATGTCCCCAGAAGGTATGGATATTCTTACTTGTTGCGATGTCCCATATTCTGATAGCCATCTTTTCCATTCCTTTCTGCCACCAAGTTCCCGATGCGAGATAACTGCCACACGGTGAAAACACGAGGGCATACGGACGTCTGTTATTCTCTGGTTGCGGGATCGTGCGTAATGTCGTCAGTTGCTCAGCACACCAAAGACGGATTTCGTTATTCAAACCTCCTACAATCAGGTTACCACACGGTGAAAAAGCAAATCCCATTGGAATACACGGTTCACCAATAGGCAATATGGCAATTTCTTCGCCTAATTCAACATCCCACACTCGAGCAGTTTCGTCTGCTGCTCCACTGACCAGTCGTTTCCCATCTGGCGAAAACGCCAATGCCCAAGGATGATCTGTATGTCCAGTCAGTTCTATAGGTCTTTCAGGTTGTTGAAAATTCCACACATAGACTGTTCCAAACCTACTTCCTACAGCGATCCGATCACCTGTGGGGGCAAATACTGCGTCCCGCGCCCATTGTACCGGCCCCTCAGGTGTAGTGAATTCTGCAATGGGGTTGTCAGGTTGTTTGGCATCCCACACTTTACTTTTCTCTGAAATACAAGATGCGAGAATTCTGCCATCAGGTAAAACAGTGAAAGAACCAACCCATTCATCCTTTAATAAATTATCCCCCATCCGTTTCTTGGCGACATCCCATAACAATATCCCATCCCCGTGAGTCTTACTCGCTACGGTCTGGTTATCCACCCAAATTCCTTTCGGATCAGGCCACGGAAAACGATGTTCACGCAGTATTGAGTATACAGGTACATTATCATCAGACTGCTTTCTGGACATTTTTTCATTTAATTGCTGCAGTTTTCCATCGGTGTAAGCAGTAGCTAAAGACTCAGCAAAACCGATGCCGCCGATACCTGCAGAAATCTTAAGTATTTTTTCATTCGTTTCTACATTCCACACTTCTGTAGGGTTGGGCGAACTGGGAGATGCTAAAGCAAACAGTTCTCCCTCCTTTGTGTAGAAAGGATCGTGTAGGTCAGGGTAAACCATTTTTTGAGAACCTGTTGCAATATCCCATACCCGTAGTGTTGTCGTGTCACTTGAAGCGACGAATTGGTTACAAGGTGAAATAGCAACAGTATCTATCCAATCGGTATGTCCTGAAAAGTGTGCAATACGTTCACCTGAAGTTACATCCCACACAGAGACACAACGGTCAACGCGTTTAGTATCATGAGGTGTTTCGTCAGGACAGGATGCGGCTAACAAGCGGCTGTCTGGCGAAAAAGCCAATCTATAACCAGCAAATTTGATCAATGCTTCACCAGTTTCTGGGTACCAAACATAAATTTGATCTCTTTCTGTATCAGGGTTCAAAAGTTCGTCGTAGTTCTCCTTGTCATTTGAATAGAGTGGGGGATTTCCAGCATTTGCGGCAAGCAGTTTACCATCCGGAGAAAATTCAAGTTGGGAAATATCGTTTGACTGCCATTTGTGTTCTCCCCTATCCATCTGTGCTATATCCACGTCCCTATGAATATCTAATACCTTGATGATGCCGTTTGAGTCAGCAACTGCAATCCATTTTCCGTTTGATGAGCAGGCGAGACCTCCAGAGGCATATTGATCCTCAATCTGTCTGACAAGCGACCCGCTTTGGACATCCATTACCTTAAGGATACCATCTGAGTTATAAGTAACAATCCACTTGCCATCATGGGAAAAGTCAAGAGAATTAATTAATCCGCGTTCAGTTTCCCATAACGAAATCGGCAACATTGAAGAGACGTCATACCACCACAGCCCCATCCCAGTTGCCACAGCGAAATATGTGCCATCTGGAGAAAGTTTGATGTCCCACTCATTCATGAGTCCTTTTCCAAACCTTACAATTGCGTCTTTAGGTAATGCCCAGGTATTCCCGATAGGGTCACTCGCAATAACATTTAACGCTGCCGGTTTTTGGTTTTGCATAATATTGTCCCTTGTATCTAAAGATAGGGTTTCATATCCCAGATCAAGATAGTGCCATCACCGCTACTACTTGCCAAGAGTGTTCCATCTTGTGAAAACGCAAGCGATATAATATCAGTAAGGTGTCCAGAAAAGGTTGCAATATTCTCCCCTGTCATTGTGTTCCACACCATGATAGGAATGTTAACCATCCCATCTCTCCGATACAACCCAGTAGCAAGATAAAGACCGTTTGGCGAAAATGCAATGCCTCCCTGCCACCAAAATTTGTATTCGTCTGGCTTCGGTATTGTTAGTCTCAGTTTGCTATCTTTGAGATCCCATAAAATGAATTCTCTTTCAGCTTCACCAGCAATAACGTTTCCACACGGAGAAAAAGCAGTATGCTCTACTTTATAACTCTTAAACGGATGCACTTCCTTACCAGATTTAACATCCCACAACCGATAGTTGCCGCACTCTGGAACGCTCGCAAGGTAATCGCCATCCGAGCTGAACGCCATGAACGCAACATTAGTCTCATGTCCTGTGAAAGTGTGAAGCAGTTCCTCCCGTGCAATATCCCACACAAATAGGTTTATCTTAGAATCCCCATAAGCCAATAGTTGGGCTTCGTGTGAATACGCCACGGCTTTATACCGGGGTCGTTCTTTGATTTCACATTGCGCAATAGGAGTCTCTATTCCAAATTACCTTATTTTGATAAAACTTCCATCAACACTGGTAGTGTGGAGTTTTTCATCGCTTGATGCGTAAAGACAATGTCTTTCACCAGGGAGTTTAATAACGTGAGGTTTTTGTGAGCGGGTGATGAAATCCCAACATCGAAAAGTTCCCTCAGGAAATGGATACTCAGCAACAAGAGTTCTCTTGTCAGGTGAAAACATGAGCGAGATTGGATTATCAGGATGCGAATTATAGGTAACTTTTTGCTGATGCGGTTTGTCAAGAGTCCATACATTTAATTCATGTGTTGTAGCAAGTGCGAAATGCGATCCGATAAAGCTGCACTTTAGAATTTCATTCTCTTGTGATACGTTGTAAGTTTCAAGTTTTTCATGTGAAGTTGCATCCCAGATCGTAGCATCAACGTAAGAAACGGCTGCAACCCGTAATGTTCCTTCTGTTGAATATGCTGGTATCAACCGATTATTACCAAAACGCTGCTCTGTGCTTTGCACCTGCCAATTTTCAGTATTCCATACAGTTAGAGCGGAAACTTCAGTTTCTTCATAGGTAGCAGCAATATTATTTCCACATGGAGAAAAGGTGAGAGCCTGTAAAAAATTCGGGCATTCTGTAAGTTCTGCTATACGTTCTCCGCTACCAATACCCCAAACGGAAATAATGTCTCTCTCAGGTGCAATCGTCCAATAACCACCCTTCAACCGCTCTGCGTCATCTGGGGGACTTGCACATGCAAGCATCTGATTATCTTGCGAAAAAGCAAGTGGCTGTTTTTTCATACATACATGAAACCTGAGTTCCGGGTCACCAAATCTTGCAAGTTGCTTACCTGTCTCTGCGTTCCAGACATCAACGATATAATCATTAACGCCATTTGCAGCTAAGAATTTTCCGTCTGAAGAAAAAATGAGTTGATTAATCCTTTTTTGAAGCCGATGTGCCTTTCGTTCCCAATGTTTAATGCATTTCCCCTGCTGGACATCCCATATCTTGACCCTTCCGTTTTCATGACCTGTTGCTATCCACTCACCTGATGTGGAAAAAGTAATTGCAGAGATATTTTCGCAGTCGGTGTGCCACAATGTAATAGGCGACAACGTGTCTGCGTCATACCACCACAACCCAATAGGGGTTCCAAAGACAAGATGTTTTCCATCAGGAGACAATGCCATAGTGTAAATATATCCGCGTCCGAATCTAAACAATGCATCATCTGGTAATGCCCATGATATTAGTTCTGAATCTACAGTTGACTTAACTATCGCAGGCTTGATACCGTTCCAGTCTGATGTTTTCGCATCTTTTTGATTTTGAGTTTGAACATATTCTGAAGACATAATTCCTCTTCTTTCAGATTCCACACCAAATTCTTGGCGCAGAAGTGCTCGTGTTTCCCTAAGTTTTGTCTTAACAGTACCGATTGGTAAGTTAAGCTCTTCGGCAATCTCTTTCATACTCCATGATTCTAAATAATACAATTCAGCAACGGGACGTACCCGCTGTGGAAGTTGTTGGACTGCTTCTCTTGCATCTGCACGTAGCTCATATTCCCGGAAACGCGGGGCTGCCTCTTGGTCAATTTGCTCAGCTAACTCCGCATCGGTGTGCGGAATTTCACTTCTTAAGCTTTTGGCAGAAGTGTAGTACCGGTTGCAGGCGTTATAGGCAATTTTCTGCAACCACGGTCCGAAGCTCTCCATCTTCTTGAGTGTGCTGATGTTATCCCAAACTGCCACCCAAGTATCTGTGAGAATTTCCTCAGCATCAAGACGTTGCCGCGAATTTGCGATGATTACACGCCAAATTCGTGGTGTGTAACGGGATATGAGTTCTGATAAAGCTGCTTCATTACGGTTCTGTACTAATCGTATGAGTTCTTCATCATTTAAACTTTTGATGGATTCTGAATCGTAGTACATAAACAATTCCTAATTTGCGTTTAATATATAGAGGAGGGTTTTTTGCGAAAAGGTTTAAAAAGATGAGATAAACGTTTTTTTGTGAGTTAAACGAAGAACTTCAAGGATTGCAGCGTGAACCGCCTTAAATTACTTAAGTCACTTTGGCATTGAATAGTCAGAGCTATACGCCAAAGTGACTTAAGTAAATGATTTTTCAAGAGTTTACCACGAGGTAACAGGAATTTAGGGATCTACCTTCCAGATGAGGACAGTACCGTCGTCACTTCTACTGCCGAGGGATTTCCCATCAGGACTGAACGCAATGCTTCTCACCCAAGCTGTATGACCTGTCAATGTTTTCTTGTGTTCACCTGTTTGCGAATCCCATAAGTTAATGTTACTCTCAAAACCACCGCTTGCAAGGGTTTTGCCATCTGGACTAAAGGCTAAATCAAACACGCGATGCGTAGGTTTGGTGATCCTCATCTTGGTTTGCGCTGTACCAATATCCCACAATAGAATGATTTCACCACCGCCAATTGCCAGAGTTTGACCATCTGGACTGAACGCGAGTCCGCACCAAGCACTATCTATCCGCCAATCTGCAATATCATTTCGCAAAGCACTATCTAAATCAAGTATATTCTTTATCTCACCTGTATCAGTATCCCATACAGGAATAGTATTATCTTCACTACTTGTGGTAGCGACAAATTTACTATCCGGACTAAATGCTATAGCAAAAATATCTTTGCTATGACTGGATAGGACAAACTTCTCTTCACCTGTGAACATATCACATAATCTGAGCAGATTGTCATCTAATGCGATTGCGAGTGTATTGCCAACGGGACTGAGTTTCAAGCTATGGTTATTCCATTCATATTTCGCCGGTAACATTTTGCGTTCACCTGTGTTTGCATCCCATAGGTGCATACAATACTCCCCCGATTCGCCACCATCTCCCCATGCAAGTATTTTTCCATCAGGGATACAGTTAAGATTTTGTATTTCACCGTTTAACATCGGATCCCTAAACTCATTGTCCGTTTTGATGAGTTGTCCTATGTTTGTATCCCATACGCGGATTGTACCATAGGAATAAGCACTTGTGACGGTCTTTCCATTTGAAGTGAATGCAAAGTCATCAATAAATCCATTATGTTCAGTGAATGTATTATATTCTTGTTCACCTGTGTTTGTATCCCAGAAACGGATGACACCATCTTCACTTCCACTTACAACCGTTTTGCCATCCGGACTAAATGCTAAGCTATAAAAATCTGACCTGTGTCCTGAGAGTGTTAGTTTTTCTTCACCAGTATGTGCGTTCCAGAGACGAATTTTATTTTCTCCGTATGAAGAACTCACAAGGGTATTACCGTCAGGATTAAACGCTAAGCAGTAAACAGCACCTGAGTGTCCAGTGAGTCTAAACTTGGGTTCACCTGTATTTAAATCGTTGATGCTAATACCACAATCTTGATCCACTATAACATTGCTGATAGCAAATGCATTCCCAATAGGATTGAATTCAATACTATGTTCATAATTAGTTGGTTCTTGAATTGTTTCCTTGTGTTTTCCTGTTATCACATTCCAGAGCGAGATTTCACCGTATATGCTGCCACAATAAATAGTTTCTCCATCCAGACCGAATGCCAAGTTTTTGATGATTCCAGAGGATTCTTTTGTGATTGTATTTTTAAGTTCGCCAGTGATTGCATCACAAATATGGATACTATTTAGATACCCGCATGCAAGAGTTTTTCCATCTGGACTGAACGACAGACCCGGTGCCCTAATTGTAAAAGAGCTTAAGGTATTATCCGTTGGATAAATAACTCTTTTATAGGAACTTGTTTTTCTATCCCATAAGAGGATTGTACCGTCCATACTTCCACTGGCTATGGTATATCCATCCGGACTGAATGCAATGCTGGAAATTTGACCCTGATGCTCAGTGAGTAGAGAGATCTCTTTATGGGTTTTCATATCGTAGAGCCAAATACCGATACTACTTGCCACTGCCAGAGTTGAACCGTCTGGCGAATACTGTAATTCATGTAACCTACCTTTACCGAGGCGTGCTTTAACCCCTTTAGGCAGGTTCCATTGCATAGAATCTTGTGCTAAATCGTTTCTCATTGTTCTGTTTCCTTTTGGTAATCCAAGGTTTTTGTCACTATCTGCAACAGTATTACTCCTAACTGGATATAGCAAATCAGGTATTGTTTCAATGTCAACAATAATCCTTAAACGATTTCGGCCACGTTGAAGTCGACTTTTGACAGTGTTCGGAGACACGCTCAAAAACTTTCCAATCGCTTCACAACTCATTTCTCCAAGGTAGTGGAGGATTACCACCGTGCGTTCACTCTCTGGTAGCATATCCAGAAGACGCTCTACTATTTCACGACGAAACTCAGCAGATGCTTCTTCACGCTGTTCTGCAATATAATTGGCATAAGCAGTTTTTTCGAGTGCCGCCTCATTTATGGTTTCCAGCGATTGTATTGCCATTTTCTTCTTTCGTAACCATGCTGTGCAAAGTCGGTCAGCGATAACATAGAGCCACCCAGTAAACTTGCTTGGGTTTTTCAACGTGGCAAGTTTTTTGTGTGCTTGAAGGAAAGTGTCTTGTGTGATTTCTTCGGCGATATGGTAATCACCAATTTTTTGCCATACAAAGGCATGAATACGTTTTTGGTATTTCCTGAACAAATCGCTGAAAGCATCTTCGTCACCAGACAGTATACTTTGAATTAGTTCAATGTCATCTCTTTCCATCAGAGACCTCCAAAATCAATTTAGACTTACAATAATAGGTGACGCGATTTTACGGTGGACTGGTTGCAAAAATGTCATAATTCAGCATGACTGAATTATGAGATGAAATCTTAGGGAAGGCTTTTAAGTTCTATGGATCGGAACAGAAGTTGTTAGATTTAGATACGTGTTGTTAAGGATTTATCTCCCAGAGAAGCACAGAACCATCTCTACTGCCACTTACAAGAGTTTTTCCATCTGGACTAAACACGACGCCTTTCACATGACTTGTATGTCCAATAAGTATTTTCTTATTTTCGCCAGTGTCTATATCCCATAAATGGATCGTTGCGTCAATACATCCACTTGCGATTGTTTTTCCATCTGGACTGAACGCTAAACTGTACACCCAATCTGTATGCCCGGTCAGTATCATCTTGGTCTTGCCAGTATCAACATCCCAGAGACGTATCGTATTGTCCAAACTACCACTTGCGATTGTTTTTCCATCTGGACTGAACGCTACAGCTTCAACCGGATCTGTATGTCCGATAAGCGTCATTTTGTTTTTACCCGTGACAACATCCCAAAGGCGGATAGTATTGTTTTCCATACCCCCACTTGCAAGAGTTTTCCCATCAGGACTGAACGCTATGGTCGCAACCGAATCTGTGTGTCCGGTCAATGTTTTTTTGTGTTCGCCAGTGTGTGCATCCCAGAGGCGTATCGTATTGTCCCAACTCCCACTCGCAAGTATATTTCCATCCGAACTGAGTGCTATGGTATTAACAACATCTGTATGTCCAGTAAGCATCCGTTTGTGTTCGCCAGTGCGTATATTCCAGAGATGGATGCCATCGTCAGCCCCACAAAAAAGAGTTTTTCCATCAGGACTGAACACTGTACTGCGAACAAAGGCTATATGCCCATTTTTAGACCCGTTAAGCGTTTTTATGAGTTGCCTTGTGTCCGCATCCCATAGACGTATAATTCCAGTGTTGCATCCACTTGCGATAATGTCACCATTCTGATTCAACGCCACACTGTAGAGCTCTTCCGAATGTCCAGTGAACGTGTTTTTCGGATTACCTGTGTGTATATCCCAGAAGCGGATGGTACCGTCGCAATCTCCACTTGCGATTGTTTTACCATCCGGACTGAACGCCAAGCCTCGGACCCACCGCGCGTGTTCAGTGAGTATTATCCTGTGAGCACCAGTGTGAACATCCCATAGATATAGACGGGTTGTTTCATCATATAGATATAGACGGGTTGTTTCATCATACCGTAATGAAGTGGCAACGTAACCTGATGAAGTGGCAATTGTATTTCCATCAGGGCTAAACGTTAAATAATCAACATCGTTCCTTTGCTTGGAGAGGGTCATCTTAAGTTCGCCTGTGTTTAAGTCATGAAGGTAGATGGCGCCATTGTCACTGCCAATAGCGAGTGTTTCCCCATCAGGACTGGACGCTGCGCCTATAGCAGCGCAATCGGGATGCAAATCAAATGTTTTCTTCTGTTCACCCGTGTCTGAATTCCACAGACTGATTCCGTCTTTATTACTCACAACCACGATGGTCCCGCTGTCTGGTGTGAATGTAAAATTATGACCCGCATCATGCATGAGTGTATACTTTGCCTCTCCAGTGATAGCATCCCATAATCGGATAGTACCTTCCGGATTACTACTCGCAAGTATTTTGCCATCCGGACTGAGTGCTATCCATTTGATATATTCTCCATTATGCCCAATGAGCGTTTTTTGCGTCCCTGCGATTCTATCATATAGGACAATAGTGCCATCAACATTTCCACTCACCAAGATACGTCCATCTGAGCTGAAGGCAAGGCAGTCTACTACACTTGTATGTCCTGTGATTAGACTTGCCTCTTGATGTACTGTTACATCGTAAAGCCAAATACCGATGCCACTCGCAACAGCCAGAAACTTACCATCAGGAGAATATTGTATATCACGTATACACCCTTTACCGAAACGCGCTTTGGCATCTTCAGGCAGGTTCCACTGCATAGCCTCTTGTGCAAAGTTGTTTTCCACTGTTTTTGTTCCTTTTGTTAGACCGTTATTACTGTTTTCGTTGAGGTTAGTATCACCACCAACCCGGTTTTGCCATTCAGGTTTTGATTGAATATTAAGAACGACTGGCGCGTCAACAATTTCAATTGTGGGTTCAGATTGTGCATCAACACTATATGGTTGCTGAAAATTAGCGTTGAATTGCTTGCTTGCACCCATCAACAAAATAACTAAAATAGCAGATGCACCTAAAGCTGCAAATGGTAGCAACGGTTTCCCTCCTGATGGGGATGTTTGTTTAATTGTATCAATGCGCCGCATGATGTTTTCAGTTAAATCTGGTCGTAATGGAACACTACCGAGCGTTTCCCGAATGATGTGTTCTTCATTCTGTAAACGCTCGCGCGCACGCTTAAGTCGACTTTTAACCGTGTTCGGTGACACACCTAAAAACTTGCTGATCGCTTCACAACTCATTTCTCCAAGATAGTGAAGGACCATCACTGTGCGTTCGCTCTCAGGTAATTTTTCCATGAGTTTTTGCACAATTTCCCGGCGACATTCAACTGCCGTCTCTTCGCGCTGTTCACAGACATAGTCCGCATAAGCGGCTTTTTCAAGTGTTTCTACGCTGGTAGCTTCAAGTGATTGTGTCCACAGTTTCTTTTTTCGAAACCATGCTTTGCAAAGCCGGTCTGTGATCACGTAGAGCCATCCGGCAAACTGACTCGGATTTTTCAATGAGGCAAGTTTTTTGTGTGCCTGCAGGAACGTGTCTTGTGTGATTTCTTCAGCGATGTGAAAATCACCGATTTTCCGCCATGCAAGGGCGTGAACGCTTTTTTGATATTTTTGGACTAACTCGCTGAATGCAGCATCGTCACCTGACAATACGCTCTGAATTAGTTCAATATCATCTCTTTCCATCACAGTTCTCTCATAATCAATTTAGACTTGCAATAATAGGTGACGCGATTTTACGGTGGACTGGTTGCAAGAATGTCATAATTCAAAAAAACACTGAATTCTGACACAAAATCAGAAGGAAAGTAGAGCGTAT